>CAKMZG010000246.1:1235-3015 GCA_929200335.1 uncultured Alphaproteobacteria bacterium
ATTATAAGCAGCAGTGCCAAGATCATAAGCATCTTTGGCAGTCAAAGCGGCATCTGCAACCTTTAACAATGCGACTGTACCTGCAATTATCAAAGCGACACAAGCTCCAGCACATAGAGCATTATTCTCTAAATCTGTTATTGCAGCGTTAGCTGTTTCATTAACATTTTCAGCTTTCCCACCTGAAGTGATATATCCAACAGCCGCCGCTATAATTTTCAAATTTTCTTTATATTGTTCAGTATCTTGCGCGCCTAATGAGCCTCCAGATGCAACAACAACATCTGTCACGAGGGAGCCAATAGCACCAGCATGGCAATCTGCCCCAGTTGCCTCTGCTGCCAAACAACTAATTGCTGCTTTTGCGACTAGCTTTTCTACGGAAAAATTATGATGACCTGTATGTTCTGAAACTTCAAAGATAGCTGCAGATGCTACTGCATTTACAAATACAGAAGTAATATTTTCAATGAAACCTTCACCGAAATCTGTACCATAAACTGCAGAAGATAAACCCTGCCTAATACCAGCATCTAAAGTACCTTCTAGTAATTTTCCTAATGTAAATTGTCCATTACCAAATCCACTGATTATATTTTCACCTAAAACACCCGCAGAACTATTCACACCAAAAGTTTGTAAATTAATGCCTTTTACAAGACCCGCAGTAACACCGGCAAAAGCTGCATTTTTAAGAATTTCACCTAGATCGAAATTACCTGAAACAGCACCATCGATAGAGCCAACAAGTGCAGAAGTTGCAAAAGCATTAACGCCGGTTGCTAATGCTGAGCCAAATGTTCCAGCAGCAGTACTAAACCCTAGGCCAGAAGCAACAGTAGTACCCAAGCCAGCACCTGCAATACCGAATGCACCCGGTCCAATTGCCGCCGCGACAACAATGGTCAAAAGGGCTTTGAAGGCAGGCGATAGCTGTTGTTGTTTGCATAGAAATATTCATCAGCCAATTGCTGGGTGATGAGCTGTGCGCCTGCGATGGCCAGCAGCTCTTCTGGATAAATCTCACTGGCGGCAGGGTTATCAACGCCTGCATAATTATAAAGATTGATCTTAGTATCCCCCGCGATATCAAAGGTCATGCCTTGACCTGCCATGAATTTCGACAGGATAGCGGTTTCAACAAAGCTGTTTTCTGTGATCGTGGTCATCAAGACTAAGCCAGTGGATTGTGAGAAGAAATCCTCACGCTGGCTAGAGATGGCGGCCTCAACTGAGAAATCACCACCCGTTTGAATGTTCAACTTGCCACCAGCAGAAAGGTTTGCACCAACGAGGGTAGTGTCGCCGCCTGATACTAATGACAGATCAAGATTTGCAAGGGCGCTTGTGCCTTTAGCAATTTCGCTAACGGTTGACTTTGATTTATTAGAAGAAATCAAACCCCAGAATGAGCTTTTCTTGGTGACTTTCTTGTGGCTGATGACATCTTTATAGGCACCAGCATAGATATTGCCCTCAACGGAGGTGAGGTTAATATCACCCGTTGTAGATACAAAATTGGTGCCTGCTGTTGTAAGGTCGCCTTTTTCGGCAATGACATCCACATCACCCATGGCTTTAAGAGAGACACCTTTGTTGGTGATCTCTAATTTATCAATGGTTGTGGTTTTCTTAGAAAATCCAAGGAAGCCTTTTTTCTTCTTCTCACTATGGAATGTATAGACATCTTGCGCTGCAGCTAACACCACTTGATTGCCAGCGGAGAGTTCTATCTTGTTTGCATCAACCTGTGTGCCGACCAATATTGCATTATTACCCG
>CAKMZG010000247.1 GCA_929200335.1 uncultured Alphaproteobacteria bacterium
TGGCGCGGCATCCGTTTCATCAAGATGGCTCAGCTTGGCGTTATTGCGGCATGGCATTGTGGTGGGGTTTCTTAACCGTCCTCACTCTAGGTATCCTATACCCTGCCATGGCGGCAAAATTAGAGCGCTATCGCATCAACAATACCCGCATCGGCAATAAACACCTTAAATCAACTGCCAATTGGAAAGACATTTCAACAGGATTTTATCTCACATATGTGAGTACCTTCCTTGTAATTGGTTACTTTTTATGGCCATGGTTTTTGGCTAAAAAGAAACAAGCTTTTGCTAACAAGATATCTCTGGGCAAAGCTCAAGTTAAAGCTGAATTTTCACAAGGCGTATATTATTTAGCCATCCTAGGATATTTGCTTTGTATGTTTGTTATGGGTGCAATCATTGGAGTGATATTCTTTGGTCTTCTAAACAATAGCCTCCCAATGAATTCGCAAGGACTTGATATCTATTACATTATGAATAATTTAGGTACATTTATTCCAATGATTTTGACCTATATTATATTTGCAATTGGCATATCTGTGGCTCATATCATGTTCAACGAATATTATGTATGGAAAACAATCGGCGATAGCGTAACCATCACCAATGCTCAAGAATTGGACGAAATCATCCGTGGCGCGCGCGAAACTGAAAGCGGCCTTGGTGAAGGCATCATCGATGCCCTTGATGTTGGCGGTGGCTTAGAGATTGGTTTTTAAAGGCAAAACAATGTCAGACAAACCACGCAACCTCTTTAATGCACGCTACATGGACGGCGATAAAATTCGCCCCATGGATGTTAGCATCCTCATTGAGGATGGCTTAAAGATCGTTGAAACTGATGAATTGGGCAAGGAGATTAATCTTCTTGCCCAATGGTCATATGAGGACATTCGCTCCCATGATGCGCCTTCTCATATTCTGATTATTTCAAACATTCGCAATGAAAATTATGAACGTTTGGAAATTCAAAACCCTGAGGCCATCAAGCAACTAAAAGAAAACGCACCTAAAATGGGGCGCGTGGAAAAAGCAGAGGCCGCTAAAAGTCATAAGATCGCTGCGCTTTCCATTGGCGCTTTAGTAAGTGCTGCAATTATCGTTATCATTGCTATTCCTTGGGTTGCAGATATTGCAGCGCCTTTGGTTCCGCCTAATATTGAACGTAAGCTTGGGGATTCTGTTAAAGATCAAATAGCCCAAGCCTTTGGTCATAAAACGCTAGAAGCTGGCACTTGTCATAGCCAAGAGGGCGATGAAGCTCTTGCCCTAATGGTGAATAAAATAACATCTCACGTTGATTTCCCCTATGAACTAGATGTGCGTGTAGTCAAACATAAAATGCCAAATGCTTTTGCACTGCCAGGCGGACAAGTGATAATCTTAAATAGTATGCTTGATCTCTCAACCCACCCAGATGAAGTCTTTGGCGTTCTAGCTCATGAGTTAGGGCATGTAAAACATAAAGATGGCCTACGTTTAATCATACAGGCGGCTGGACGCTCTTTCTTCATCTCCATGCTCTTGGGAGACTTTACAGGTTCTACGGTTGTTGTATTCGCTATACAGAGCCTATTGCATTTATCCTACTCACGAGAGGTAGAGCATCAAGCTGATCTTTTTGCTATTGAGCAATTAAAACACCATCGCATTGCAACCAAACCCATGGGGGATTTATTGGAGCGCATGACTGCCCACATGGAAGAAACCATGAAAAAGAAATTTGATGATCATGGTGATTCTACTACTGATGTCGATAAGCCCCACAATGACAAAACCCATGAGCATGATAAAAATCAACCAGCAAAGGCATCTTTACTGGACAGCCATCCGCTAACAGAAAATCGCAAAAAGTTACTCTCAAGAGCTGAGACCAATACAAATACTGTGCCATCTCTAACTCAGGCAGAGTGGATAGCCTTAAAAAACATTTGTAATGATAAATAGCTTGGCATATTGCTGTTAAATATCATTTAATCATACGGATTGATCCTTTGCCTATAAAATTTAGACGCCCAAAATCACTCGCAGCTGTACTTTCATTTAAACTGGTTAGCTTTGCTATCCCATTTTTACTAATTGGAATTGTGCTGCATCGCATAGAGTATATTAGCGGCAAGGTCTTCTTTGCACTTCTAGGGGTTGGCTTTTTATTGGCTATTTTAGCAATCATTTGTGGATTAATCGCCTATGTGTCCTTGTGGCGCGTGGCCGCCAAAGGCGGAGTTAAAGCCACTTTGAGTATCTTAATAGCATTTTTATTGTTCAGCCCAATTGCCTTCACCATTTGGCAAAATTATCCAATTCCCAGAATAAGTGATGTCTCAACCGATATTAAAAACCGCCCAGAATATGTAAAGATTGCTAAGATACGACAAGCAGAAGAATTTCAACCACCAAAATGGGGTAAAGAGCAGATAGAAATTCATAAGGCATCTTACCCCGAACTTAGACCTCGATTTTATGATATTTCAGTAGAAGAAACCGCCAAGGCCATTTTAGCTGTTAGCAAAGCCCGTGGATGGAAACTCTATAATCCCCCATCATTTGCTAGAGAAAAAGAGCTAGACGACACAACCACATCGCTTCTCAATAATGTTCAAACGGCAAGTGAGAACGATGATGAGGCGTTAGATCAGCCGATAGAAGAAGGTGAAGAGCTTATGATTGAAGGCACATGGAAAAGCTTAGTTGCAGGTTTTAAAAATGATGTTGCTATCCGTCTGATTGATGAGAACGAGCGCACCCGTGTTGACATCCGCTCTTCTGCAAGGTTAGGGCGTCTGGATTTCAAAGCCAATGCCAAGGAAATTCAAAATTTTTTAACACTATTAGACAAGCAGGTTCTAAATTTTTCCCATACAAATCCTGAATGATCTAACAAAACGGCTTTATTAATCCGCTGGATAATAAAATGCATCAATGGCAACGTTAGATTTGGTTTTAACCACACCACGCGCAACCAAATCCTCAATAGGAGCCAGAAGGGATAAAGCAGCCGCCCCATGAAGGCG
>CAKMZG010000248.1:0-1836 GCA_929200335.1 uncultured Alphaproteobacteria bacterium
CAAGTTGTTTCTTGTCCATGATGCTTATCTCCTTCCATAGTTACAAGATAAGCAGTTACACAATCTAATTTACAGTCTCCATTTGTGTGAATTCAAAGCGCCACTCTAGTTCCCTTTATTTGTGCGAATAGTTACAGTTTATGTGAATCCACATAAACGATACATGCGCTAGAGAGATTACTGAGATCATTCGCTTGATCATTGTATCACTTACGTAAATTACTTCTCAATAATTAACTCTTCTGGCAATTTCACCTCGCCTTGCAATGATGGGTGGTGAGCGTAATAAGCACCATCCAAGCGATAGGTGGTAAAAACCCCTCGCCCCTGTGCAATTTTATAACGCTTTGAGCGCCACCACATACCATTAATGCAAATTTCAGGCGCTTGAAAGCCATTTGGTCGACTTTTTCTTGATGGGTGCGCATCTGCATAGGCCATCAGAGTATTAAGCCAAAAATCACGTGATAAAAAAATACACTGATCTGAAAAATCTAATACTCTGGAATCCAAAATATAAAAATCACCGTGACGTTTGATTTGCTTAGGATAAACCTTATCTGGATGTTTTTCTAAAAATAGTGAACGCCCACGTAGGGTAAAAACCTTAAATGGACGAAAGAAACGCAAGAGCTTCTTTCTCCAGTTATCTTTATAATCCAGCGGTTTGTCACTATGAGATTCAAGAACAATTTCATCTGAAGGCTCAATTGCAGGATAATATCGAAGGTATCGCGTCACATCTCCACAAAATTCACCAACTTTCCAACGGTGGCGCATACGAACGAGATCTACTTTACCCTCATGGAGCATTTTTAAACCATCTTGAATATGTTTGGTGGCAAAGTCTACGCCCTCAATCAACTGATTATCATTCTGCAGGAGAATTATATAATCCGATTTCATATTCTCACCGAGGCGGCGCATTCCACCAGAAATCCCTTGATTTGGACCACCTGAGTATTCCCAACCAAATTCTTTAGCAAGGGCGATATCCTCATCACTGATATCAGAGAAAAAAATCATTTTTTCATCAAAATTAGATAAAAAACCTTCTTTTTCGAAGCTTTCTAATGAGATTCTCAATGTTTTGGGTGATTGCCATGATAATATACCAATACCCAAAGTTGGTTTAATTGTATTCATTCAGTCAATCCTTATGGCAACCTGTTCTGCATGTCTAAAGACATAGAATCTCTTAATTATATCATACAAGGAAAAGAAAAACACATCGCCTTATGATTTATGAATATTACCAAGTTTCTCATTAAATTTGCCCTGCATTCGCTTTGGCACACGTAATTTCAAACGGGCATTACCATTTTCTAAATCGTCACGCTCAATGATGTGGAGGTTTTCATAAATCCATGGCAGCATACCCATTTGGCTTGGGGTTATCTCATGACTAATAATCTTATCATCGGCACCAATACGTGCCTCAATTTCATCAAGCAATGGCTGAACACCCTCACCCGTAATAGCAGATACCAACCACGGCTGTTTTGCTAATACAGATTTACCATCAGCTTTTTGAATACGCATGGCCTCAACTGTATCGGCAGGTAGAATATCAATTTTATTCCATACCTCAATGATACGGCTGTCATCTTCAACATCAATATCCAATTGGCGTAACACTGTTTTCACATCTTCAGCCTGTGCCATTGTATCTTCTTGCGCAATATCGCGCACATGCAATATGAGATCTGCTTCTATGACTTCCTCAAGGGTTGCACGGAATGCCGCAACCAAATCATGGGGTAAATCAGATACAAAACCCACCGTATCCGAGAAAATCACCCGCGTACCCTCTTTTAAGCGCAAACGCCGTAATGT
>CAKMZG010000248.1:1846-3009 GCA_929200335.1 uncultured Alphaproteobacteria bacterium
GCATAAACATCAGCAGAAGTAATCCGATTAAAAAGCGTTGATTTACCTGCATTGGTATAGCCAACTAAAGCAATCACAGGATGGGGTGTTTTTTTGCGCTGGCGACGGTGTAATTGACGTGTTTTAGCAACATCTTTCAATGCTTTTTCAAGACTTTTAATGCGCCCTTGTATAAGACGCCTATCAGATTCGATTTGAGTTTCACCAGGACCACCCATAAAACCGGCACCACCTCTTTGGCGCTCTAAGTGGGTCCATGAACGCACCAATCGGCCTTTTTGATATTTTAGATGTGCTAACTCTACCTGCAAACGTCCTTCTCGAGTTTTTGCGCGATCACCAAAAATCTCAAGGATTAGCCCTGTACGATCCATCACCTTAGCATGCCACTCTTTTTCAAGATTTCGTTGCTGGATAGGCGTTAAAGGGTGATCAACGATGATAAGGTCAGCCTCTTCAGCCTTAATAATGCCAGAGATCTCCTGAACTTTACCCTTGCCAAATAGCGTACTGGGTTGCGGTGTTTTTACTGAAACACAGCTTTGATAGACCACATTTAGTGAAATAGCATAGGCCAAACCAACAACTTCTTCTAATTGTGCCTCAGGCGTCCGCTTAGGCACAAAGTTAGAAGGGCTATCGATATTGTTATTAATAAAACTATCTCCTCGTTTATCAAGCAAAGGTACTATGACCAAAGTTCGCTGATCGTCAGAGGAAATATTTTTCTGTGCCAGACGAAATAGATCGTCTTGAGGGTTAACTTTATCCAATTAAACGCCTTTAAAACACATAATATTACTAATTTTATACTATTCGCCTGAATCATCTTCAGGCTCATCTTCTTCAAACATTTGAAGAGGACCGCCTGGCATAATTGTAGAAATGGCATGTTTATACACTAATTGTGAATGCCCATCCCTTCTCAAAAGTAAACTAAAGTTATCAAACCATGTAATCACACCAGTCAACTTAACACCATTTACCAAAAATACTGTTAATGATATTTTTTGTTTTCTAACTTGATTTAAAAATGCATCCTGTAAATTTTGATTGCGATCTACCATATTGTTATTATCCTAGAAACCATTTTCACATCCCCCGATATTTGTTCAAACAAATAAATTATTATTATAAAACATAATTATGAGCTACATTTCAAT
>CAKMZG010000249.1 GCA_929200335.1 uncultured Alphaproteobacteria bacterium
TTAACTGTACCCAATAAGTTGACGATACCATTCTAATTTGGGAGTTTAATAATTCCTTCTGCACACCAATCATCGAAAATTTTTATTGCTAATTTACAAAATTCATCATCATTTATATGTCCATTGATCTGATGAAAATCTATTTGCTTAGGCATAGTCTTTATAAGTTCATCACAAAATGCAGACAAACCTTGAGGGTTATTTAATGGAGCACCTTCCCTATCCCATTCTCCACAACCGCCTTTTGGCAAAATAAATGCGGTTGGAGACTCTGCTAATGCTAATTGCTGCGTATGCGCTCTAGCAACTTTTTTGCGCTCCTCTTCATTTAATACAATTGATGTGATCAAACGATTATGTGAATGACTTTCATGGTCTATCCACTTTTCATCTATTTCTTGCCACCCAATAATATCAACTAAATCGTAGCACCCAGGGGCAATGATTTGTGGAACCCCATTACGTCCTGCATTTGTCATCCGATCAGATCCAGCTGAAATATTTGAGCCATGAATATGATTGCCCAGTTCTTGAGTGCAAAAATCAAAAACACACGAAAATTTTTCTTGGGAAGCCAAGCTTTCAAATGCTCGCCCTCCCATTCCTGTGGCATGGAAAACAGCTACTTGGAACCCCCGCTCTTCTAGAGCAGGTTTTAAAGTAACCATATATTTTAACGCCGTTTTACCAAGGCTCGTCATACCAACTATAGGCTTAGATTTTTTACTATTATCTACTGCTTTTGCTGCGCCCAAAACGGCACCGGCTGCTTGACTTAATGAAAGTTTGCAAATTTCATTTAAGCCATAAAGACCACCGGCCCATAAAATCATTTGCGTATCTGCTGCCAAGCGCTCAGGAGGAATTAAGGGAGAAAATGCAATGGTAGAAACAATATATTTGGGTATGCCGATCGGCAATCCTGAACAAACATCAAGTGCTAGATCTGTGCCCATTGATCCACCTAAAATAATTACTCCATCAAACTTACCATTCGCGCATAAATCTTGTGTAAGTTTAGTGCAACCTTTTGCCATCATTTGCATGGCTTTATTTTCATTGTCGGCATCAATGGCATCTTTGATACTATTTCCCCCAGCTTCAATAACTTCATGTTTGGAATAGTCAGTTAGCATTTTTGGATCTCCTAAAATACTAACATCCATAGCTAATGTTTCAGCCCCTTGAGAATGAATAACTTTTTGAATATATTCCAATTCATCATTTTTGGTATCGTATGTGCCAATTATAAGTATAGTTTTCATATGATTAATCCAATTTTTTCCAAAAAATTTCAACAAATTCCATAGCTTCCTTGATAAATCTTTGATTACGGGTAGTTGAATTTGGTTCATCCAATTTATCAATTATCCAACCAAGATAAGTTAAAGCTCGAATGGTTTGAAATAATAATAGATACTCTAAATCTATTTTTCGATTTTCAAGATATCCAGTTAAAAAGGCATCTTTATAAATTTCATAATTTTCGCTGCGCTTAGCTTTATTTAATACGGTAGCAATATCAAATAATCGATAACCAAAACCACCATCATCAAAATCTAAAAAATATAATTCATTTTCACTAATTATCACATTTTCTGGCACTAAATCTGCGTGAATTAGACCATAATCCAAATTCGAATTTCTCAATAGAAATTCTTCTATTTTATATTTAGTTTTTAAAATAATTTCCTTTTGAGTCTTATTTAAACTTGGGTTTTCCCAAAATCTAAACCAAATAGGATTTTCACCTACAAGACCTTTTGTGTCCCAAGCATGTCGTGAAAATTTTTTTGGTAATTTCCAATCATCACATGCCTCATGCATATGAGCCATTCGTTGCCCCAAATAACGATAATTTTTTGGCAAATTATCACGTAGAACGAGGTATCCATTTTCCCCCATAGGACTGCCATCAATCCAACTTAATAAATCAACGACTATATCATTTATCACAACTAATAATCTGTTATCTTTTGTTGGAATTGGCCTTGCTAGCATGATTTTTTTTTCATGTAACATTTCCATCCACTGTAATTCACTTTGCAATTCAATTTCACTGCGTAATCCTTCGCGATGAAGTCGTAATGCATAATTTTTTTCTTTATGAACAATTTTATATACTTTATTCTCGCGCTCAGATATGAGTTCAAATTTTGCTCCGGACAAGCCCCAAATATCAAGCGCTTCATAAAGATTTTTTAGCAAAAGATCAGCATTGGATTTAGTAAATGGCATAGGCGGTCTAATTTTTAAAACATTATAATGGTGTCCTAAAAAATTAAGTAAAATGCCGCGATGTCGCATCTCATTAACAATCTTTTTAACATGGTTTGGCGCTGGTATTTTACTTTCACGATCAGTGACAATTTCAGCACCTAAAATTAAGCCATAGCCCCTAACATCGCCTATAACACCATGCTTTATAGAAAGCTCTCTTAATCCTGAGCGAATATATTTTCCAACCACATTTGCATTTTCCATCAAGCCTTCTTCTTGCAATACACTTAAAGTAGCGTGGGCAGCCGCAACAGAAACTGGGTTTCCACCAAAAGTATTAAAATAACGAAATGTATCGCGAAAACTGCACATAATTTCAGAAGATGTGATTAGACCTGCAACTGGGTGGCCATTTCCCATTGGCTTACCCAGTGTGACTATATCAGGTTGCACCCCAATGCGCTGATGCCCCCACATATGATTGCCAATTCGACCAAACCCTGGTTGAACTTCATCTGCAATAAACAAACCTCCAGCATCTTTTACAGCTTTTATTGCAGGGTCCAACCAGCCTTTAGGTAATTTTGGAAATCCCTCATTAACAAAAGAAGGGCATAAAATTAATGCCGAAAATCCATGTTCACTTTGCTCTAATTCAGCAATCGCTTTTTGTATATAATTTCCAAATAAATGGCTATTTTGCGCAATATTATCTCCTTCAAACGGACGATAACTATCAGGAGCTGGTACATGTTTAATA
>CAKMZG010000250.1 GCA_929200335.1 uncultured Alphaproteobacteria bacterium
CTACAAAATATCTTTCAGCATTTCAAATGATGATGCGTCTTGCATGGCCTTGCGCAAGGTTTCACGAACCTCTTCTTGACGCTCTAACTTTCCTGCCCTGCGTTTTTGATCAGCAGCCTTTCGTGATAATTTCTTTTCCTCACGACTGGCCGTGTTGATGCGTTTTTGCTTCAACTCTGGAAATTGTTTCAAAACAAAAAATTCCAGATCACGCTTCAGCTTATCAAATTGGGCTGTTGTGAGACGATGACGCTTCGTCTCATTCAACTCATTTGCAGATATCATCAAATGGTAATGCAAATGATCCTTATGGTCTTCATGCAAACAGCCAAAGACCATGTTTCGCGCACAACGCATTTCGATATATTGCAATGCAATTTCTCGCAAACAATCTTTGGCGTGAAGAAGAGAAACACCATCTTCAAGCGTGATGCTTAAAATCTCATGATACAAATAATTGCCGTTCTTTCGTTTGCGCATGAGCTTGCTGTTTTCTAAAAACGCATGCTCAATATCCTCGCGACCTCGTGCGAGACAGTTGTGGTGCAAATCATAACGCGCATCCGATTTCTCGCTATCCATGTAGGTGGCAAGCTGCCCAAAGGACGGCGTTTTACGGCTCATGGATTTTGGTATCATAAATTAGATTTCATCCGATTATTAACAAAAGAGGTGATCAATGCATCCAATTCTGCAAAGCGTTGCAGAACCCCATTTTCATCAATAACGTGTTTTATTTGATGAGAATGGTGTGCCATTTGGTTCATATTATTTGCAATATTTGAAACCAAAAAACGCAGTTCCTGCAACTCACTCGCCAACGCCTTTGAGCGAAACTGAGAGCCACGCATTTGCACATTCGTGGCCTCACGCAGTAAGCTCGAAAGAGATAGACCTTGTGCCCTTGCAAAAGCGTGTATCTCATCATATTCGCTAGGAGAAATTGAAACTGTAATGTACTTACGTTTCGATTTATTCTTCTTGCGATATTCGCGTTGGTATTGTGCTGAGTTGCTTGGCATTGGTTTCCTTTTTAGGGGAGTAGAGAGGGGCTCCCTTCTTCTGGGTTTGAAGGCGTGAAACGCCTCACAAGATGCGATTGTGGTGTAAGAAGGAAACGCCTTACACCACATATTGCAATCTTGCTACTACCAACAACGCTTTCGTATGTATTGCGTATATAGTTTATAAAAATGAAACAAATGTCAAAATATTTCTTCTATTTTTCAGCTATTTAATCAAAATTAAACATTACCTCTGGGAAGATCGTGCAAATTTTACGAGGTGCCTTTTAGCAAAAACCCCCCCTCACCTAAGCTAGGGTTTTTCACCATATCTTCAATTTGCCAAATCCAAAATTTTGAATATTCTAATTTCACCACAAGCAAATACTCAGCAACACCATGCCCCAATTATGGGGATTAGGTCAGTGCTTGTGGTTAAGTTGCTGAGGAAACCTAGTTCCCGTATTTGGGGTATTTTTAATGCATAAATTATGGCTGATAAAAATTATGAATACAGCTATTGCCTAAGACTGAATAACAAAGATGGATGACGCTCAATCGCTCACCTACAATCAACCATCAATTTAAAGGGACTTATAGCCCAAGACAAATGGATTGATATGATTGGAAAGAATGAGCTTCAAGCATCCATTGAAACAATTTTGGTTCTGCAAGAACCAAATCCATATCAAAATCCATTTGCCCAAAATTAGAACAAAGAACCTTGAGTATCAAAATCTTTGGCCTCGTCTTCCAACCAAGCCTCCATATAGGCTTGCGGTCATCCAGCGGCAAAAACTTCTTGCTTATGAAGAAAATGTGATCGAAACCCAGTTTCTGTCAGAGGAATTGTGCAAGCATTTTCACTGCGAATTTCAAAATGTGAGATTTCGCCACCAAAGCAATTCTCCTCCCACTTAACAAAAATTTTGACACCAAGCCAATTCAATACAAATTCTAAGTGTTCAGGATATTCAGTCTCTTCTTGCTGAGAATTAATTTTGTTCATACATGCATAATTAGAAAATAAAATGGGGTCTTATAGCGTAAATCATAAAAATGATTACGCTATATTTTATATCACTCACGGCTAATCGCAGCTATGCTACTGCCTGCGTGGACGCGGCGCATAAGCGCCGATCGCCTTTGGCTTCTTAGCTGAAACAATTTATGATGTTTCAACTATATCGACCCCATAAATTAAATAAGATCCCAGTCGGAAGCAATTTTATAAGCAACCTCCTCAAAAGCAAACCAAGCTAGAAAATTCTTCAAATCGCCTTGAATTTTTAGTGCTTCACCGACCATCTCTTCATATTCTTCACGAAGCTCTTCTATTTCATCATAATGCTTGTCGTAAAAAATATGCGTGTCTTTATAATAAATCAATCAGCTCGCCATGCCTGAAATGCATCCATATTGCAGCAAATCACTAAAGAATGCCTTTATATCTTGATAATATAAGGCTTCAGCCGCAACTGCTGATGAAACATCATCTCATTCAGACTTTTCATTAAGATACTCGATAAATGCTGCATCGCATGTATTTGTTGTATTTTTCATAATTGTAAAATTTAATAAATAAAACATCTCATTAATCAGAGACGCTTTAATGTCATCGCGCACTGTGCGCAGCTGTCAAGGCGTAGCCCTTGAAACCGTTCGCGCAGAGAAACAAGCGCGGTTTTTGACAGCAAGAACCAGCGATACAATTAAACGGCTTTGATTGATCACTCCTCCCAAAACCACCAAACATACTTTCAGGGCTCAGTTATAAAATGGTACCTCAACTAAAAATTTTATGAAATACTTGTAAAGTTCAGCCCCCTACCCATTATCTTAACATTTACTTTTGCTGTTCAAAAATATTCTCGTAAAGGGGCAAGCCCGCTTAGCGGTTAAAACCCTTGACTAGAAATTTTGTCCAGCTGCGGCTCATGATAAGATCAATGGCTTTAACTGGTA
>CAKMZG010000251.1 GCA_929200335.1 uncultured Alphaproteobacteria bacterium
CAGATGCATTATGTTAGCAAATGGCACAATGGGGATTTACCATTTTAGAAATATCCATTTTTAATTAAACAATCAGATTTTTTAACTTAATACGCTGTTTTAATTTAATTAAAATAATTTAACCCCCATTTAATTTGGAATAGTTACACTGCACTGCACAATTTATGCAAATAAATCCTTGCAGAACATTTAAAGAACATGTAGATTGTTCTTGATTTGTTTCGCATGATTCACTGATTTTGTTACAAATAGTTTTCATTGAATTTAGCTAGGTATGATGAAAATCTTATGATTTACAAGCATTACGCCACCAAACCAGCAGAAACAAAAATACGATTTTGAACACTATAAATTAAAGAGGTTTTTTTATGCTAACACGCAAACAACATGAACTTTTAATGTTCATCCACGAGCGGGTAAAAGAAGCTGGCATTTCTCCCTCTTTTGATGAAATGAAAGATGCCCTAGATTTAAAATCAAAATCAGGCATTCACCGCCTTATTACTGCGCTGGAAGAGCGCGGCTTTATTCGCCGCCTTGCAAATCGCGCACGCGCATTAGAGGTGATAAAACTGCCCGATGGCATCGGCACTTCAGCAGCACGAGATAGCAAGGGAGCAAAGGGCTTCTCACCAAGCGTGATTGAAGGCAGTCTCGGTAAAAAAACTACCCCGCCGCCTGCCTCCCCCCCTGTTGCGGATAATGACAGCAATGGCGTTGAAATTCCCGTCATGGGGAAAATAGCAGCCGGTACACCAATCTCAGCCATTGAGCATGCAAGCAACAGCATTATGATTTCGCCCGACATGCTACGCGGTGGTGAGCATTACGCCCTTGAGGTTGAAGGCGATAGTATGATTGAAGCTGGTATTTTAGATGGCGACACGGTAATCATCAAAAAATCCAACACAGCAACTCCTGGTGACATTGTGGTTGCCCTTGTAGATGATGAAGAAGCAACCCTAAAACGCTTTCGCCGCAAAGGAGAGAGCATTGCCTTAGAGCCTGCAAACTCCGCCTATGAAACTCGCATTTTTGGGCCCGATCGCATTAATGTGCAGGGCAAGCTTGTTGGGCTGATTAGACTTTATTAATATTGATATAGCGTCATAGCTGATAGAATAGGCCTGAAGTTGCAACCATTGTATTGCGATGTACAAATGAGCCTATAATAAAAAGAGCATTTTGCTTTATGTTCAAAAAGTCTATTGACGCTTAAAAAAATATCACCAAAAATGAAAATATTCTCAGCGCAAAGCATTGTAGCTCTAGCGCCTGTAGCGTTTAGGTGAATTCATTTAAACGAAAACTATTCTTGCAAATGAATGAACGTAGAGCATCAGCCAGAATTCATTCAGGTTGATGAGCAAAGCTCGGCAAAGGAAAAAAACATGCTGGAAGAAGCAAAAATCCGAACAAAAAATCTGCAATCTCTTATGAAGGACAAGGGCATTCATAAGGCTATATTTACCGATGAAAGTTCCATTGCCTATCTTGCAGGGTTCTGGGGTTATCTTGGGATTGAGTTTGGCCGCCCAACAATGCTGGTGGTTGATGCTGAAGAGGCTCCAGTGGTAATCACACCTTTGATGGAATCTGAGATGGTTGGTGAAATGACTTGGATCGAAGATGTACGTGTCTGGGAAGATATAGGACAACGCACTTGGGGACAGGCGCTGGCTAAGGTTTTGGGTAAAAACCCTGCTGAAATTTGGGTGGAAAAAAATAGCATTCCTGCCATTGTGCGTAATCATCTGGACGACACCTATCCCAATGTACCACTCAAAGATATTTCACCGGTTTTGGGCAGTATGCGTATGATTAAAACACCGTTTGAGATTAGTATCATGAAAGAGGCTGGGCAGATTGCTGGCGCTATGATGTCTGCCGCCCATAACAGCTTGCACGAAGGTGGACGCGAATTTGAATCCGCATTGGCAGTAATTGATGCAGGCTCACGGCGTGCAGCAGACTTCCTTACCGACAAAGGCTGGGACAGGTTTGTATCTCCCATGATCCACAATCTGCAAATCATGCAAAGTGGCAAAGATGCCTCTATGGTGCACCGCCGCACCAGTGTAAAAACACTCAAAAAATTTGATCCAGTCTATTTCTGTTTCTGCAACATGGCGCAATTCAAACAGTATAAGCTTGGCTTTGATCGAATGTTTCATATCGGTGATGTGACGGAGAAAGATCGAGAAGTGCAATTGGCTGCCATTGAGGCTCAACAGGCAGCAATTGCAGCCATCCGCCCTGGGGTTTTAGCCGAAGATGTAGCTGCCGCCGCAAACGAAGTTTACCGCGAACGCGGATACGAGACTGGATACCGTACAGGGCGCTCCATCGGCGTGGCCTATCTTGAAGCACCAGAACTCAAAGAAGGTGATAAAACCGTCTTGCAATCAGGCATGACCTTTGCAGTAGATGGCGGCATTTCTGTTGATGGCATCACCGCAGGCAGAATTGGTGACTCGATCGTCGTTACGGATAGTGGTTCGGAGTATATTACCCAATACCCACGCGAAATCCTTCTAAGTAAAGGCTAAGAACCATGCCGGGGACACTCAATGTCGCAATCTTTCAAAGCCCCGCAAGTCTTATTGGTCCGCAGCAACGACTGGCGTGGCTGCAACAGACTATGAACGCCAATTTTGGGAAAGAGTGGGACCTAATTGTCCTGCCAGAACTTTTTCAAAGCGGCTATCACATCGGCGATAAAATTCCAAAATTTGCGGAATCGTCTGAGGGAGTATTCGCCAATGCCGTTTCAGAGCTCGCCCAAAAACATGGCACAGCCATTCTTTATGGTTATTGCGAACGGCAGGGAAAAACTCTTTTCAACAGCGCCCAATGCATTAGCAAGCATGGTCAAATAATTGGCCACCACCGCAAATTACTATTGCCCCCTAGTTTTGAGGGGCAACACTTCACCCCAGGCACAAATTGTGAA
>CAKMZG010000252.1 GCA_929200335.1 uncultured Alphaproteobacteria bacterium
TGTTAATTCAACCCTTATGTTAGTCTCAGGTGTGACCGGTTTTAAAAAACGTAAGTTATCTAAACCATAGTTGGCGAGAACTAGCCAAGATTTTAATGCCTTATCGCTTATCAAAAGCATAAAATCACCGCGTTTACGCAAGGCTTTATTACATTCCGCGCTATTTAGTACTTTAAATTTCTGTTTAGGAATTTTGTGTCGGTCGAATTGATTATATTTAAATAGCATGGGCAGAATTTTACATGAAAAAATCAAAATCTACCTAAATTTAATATCCATGCAACACAGCCTAACGAGAGTACATTGATTTTGGCGCGTATATTTTCGTACACTCATCTACCGTAAATTAGTATCTGTTTTGTTCGCTTTAGAGAAATATATTATGGTAATAATAACAAAGCATTTATAGATAAGCTGTCTATGATTTTTATATCTAACAATAGGAGTTAAAAATCCATGGGCTATACAATTGAAAATTTTATTAACGGTAAGCGCTTATCATCTGGTTCAGATTTATTTAGTGATATTTATAATCCTGCAACTGGGCATATAATTGGGCAAACGCCATTATCAACAGCAGATGAAACAAAGGAAGCAATTGCGGCAGCATATGCAGCCTTCCCAAAATGGTCAACAACCCCTCCAAGCCGTAGAGCCCAAATAATGTTTGATTTTCGTCAAGCATTAATAGCGCATCAAGATGAATTGGCTGAATTATTATCCCGTGAACATGGTAAAACTTTACCAGATGCCAAAGGTGAAATTGCTCGCGGCATTGAAGTGGTCGAGTTTGCTTGCGGTATCCCTCATCTTTTAAAAGGAGATTATTCAGAAATGGTATCCTCAGGTGTGGATAGCTATGCTTTGCGTCAACCATTAGGGGTTTGTGCAGGCATTACGCCATTTAATTTTCCTGCAATGGTGCCATTGTGGATGTATCCTGTGGCCATTGCCTGCGGAAATACTTTTGTTCTTAAACCCTCCGAAAAAGATCCATCTGTTGTCATTCGTATTGCTGAGTTGTTGCACGAATGCGGATTGCCAGAAGGCGTCTTTAACGTTGTCAATGGCGATAAAAGTGCAGTTGATACACTGCTCGATGATCCACGCATTGATAGCGTTAGCTTTGTTGGCTCAACTGCTATTGGTAAATATATTTATTCACGTGGCTGTGACACGGGTAAAAGAGTTCAAGCGCTTTGTGGAGCAAAAAACCATTTGGTTGTTATGCCTGATGCGGATATGGATCAAGTTGTAGATGCGCTTATTGGCTCTGCTTATGGTTCTGCGGGTGAACGTTGTATGGCGGTATCTGTTGCAGTGCCAGTTGGTGAAGACACAGCAGACAGATTGGTAGAAAAATTAGCGCCACGTGTTCGTGCTTTAAAAATTGCTCCTTATACGGATCCAAACTCAGATATGGGGCCTATTATTTCGCGTGAAAGTTATGATCGCGTTTTAAATTATATTGATCAAGGCATAGAAAAAGGTGCAGAACTTGTTGTGGATGGCCGTGATATAAAACTTCAAGGGTATGAAGACGGTTATTTTATTGGAGGCTGTCTGTTTGATAAAGTTACCAGTGATATGTCAATTTATACGGATGAAATTTTTGGGCCTGTATTATCCGTATTGCGTGCAAAAGATTATGATGAGGCTGTGGGGCTAATCAATGATCATGAGTATGGCAATGGTACTGCAATTTTCACTAGAGATGGTGATGCTGCACGTGAATTTTGCTCCAATGTTCGCATAGGCATGGTTGGTGTGAATGTGCCGATACCTGTTCCTGTTGCGTATCATTCTTTTGGCGGTTGGAAGCGCTCTCTATTTGGTGATCATCACATTCATGGTGAAGAAGGCGTGCGTTTTTTTACTCGGTTAAAAACCATGACGACACGTTGGCCTTCTGGCATTCGAGAAGGTGCTGAGTTCCACTTTAAGCGCGGCAGTGACGTTTAATAGCGACGTTTAAAATTTAAATGAGGATAATATAATGCGTGCAGCCATTTTACATGAGATACCGAGTAAACTGGAAATTGGTGAAGTAACCGTAGATAAACCTAAAGGCAATGAGGTTTTGGTGCGAATAGCAGCCTCTGGGCTTTGCCATACGGATCTTCATTTTATGGAGGGTCATTTATCAACTGATCTTCCTGCCATTTTAGGTCATGAGGCTGCAGGTGTTGTTGAAGCTGTTGGTGATGATGTAACTTACGTAAAACCTGGTGATCATGTGATTGCATGTTTATCAGTGTTTTGCGGAACTTGTGAGCATTGCCTTACAGGCAGTCCAGCAATTTGTGCTAATCCTGAAAGTACAGATCGTCCTGTAACAATAAACCCACGCATTCAATATAAAGGCAAACCTGTAAATCAATTTATGAGGCTTGGTGCTTTTGCTGAGCAAATACTGGTTCATCAAAATGCCATAGCAAAAGTATCTCGGGATATTCCGCTAGATAAAGCAGCATTAATAGGCTGTGGCGTTACAACGGGATTAGGCGCTGTATTTAATACGGCAAAGGTTGAACCCGGTGCAACAGTTGCCGTATTTGGATGTGGTGCGATTGGATTAAATGTTATCCAAGGTGCTCATCTAGCAGGTGCCGTTCAGATTTTTGCAGTAGATACTAATCCTGATAAATTAAAAATGGCAGAGAGCTTTGGTGCCACTAATCTAATCAATGCCAAAGAGGGCGCTGCGGATGAGCAAATATTGCAAGTAACTTCAGGCAAAGGGGTTGATTATAGTTTTGAGGCCATTGGCAATTCAATAACAGCTAGACAATCATTCATGTGTTTAGCAAAAGGTGGTTCAGCAACCATTATTGGTTTAATGGGTTCAGATGAGCAAGTGGAATTACCAGGATTGCATTTTTTAGCCGAACGTAAAATTCAAGGTTGTGATA
>CAKMZG010000253.1 GCA_929200335.1 uncultured Alphaproteobacteria bacterium
ACTTAGAAATGAGGCATTTCGAGCTACTGCAGAAAATGCCTTAAAACGTGTTGGACTTGAAAATTTTGCTCATGTGACGACAGCAGAATTAAGCCATGGGCAACGGAGACAGTTGGAAGTTGCAGTTGTTCTAACACTCAAACCAAAGGTCTTTGTTATGGATGAACCGATGGCAGGCTTAGGCTCTGAGGGTTCTAAACGTCTCACAGGCTTTTTGGACGAGCTTCGTCATGAAGCCCCGATTTTATTGGTGGAGCACGACATGGATGCTGTTTTTACTTTGGCTGATCGTATTAGCGTTCTTGTCTATGGCAAAATCATAGCTACTGGAACTGTTGATGAAATACGCTCTAATAAAGATGTAAGAGAAGCTTATCTGGGAGATGAAGCATGAGTTTATTATCACTATCTAATGTTTCTGCTTCCTATGGTTCAAGTCAGGCTCTTTTCGGTGTAAATCTTCGGATTAGCGAAGGGGAAGTTGTAGCACTTATGGGGCGCAACGGAATGGGAAAAAGTACTACGATTAAGTGCATATGTAGAATGTTACCATTTCAGGGTTCTATTGTATTTGATAGCAATAATCTGAGCAACTTCCCAAGTTATAAAGTGGCAAGGCTTGGAATTGGATTGGTTCCAGAAGGGCGCAGATGCTTTTCAGATCTTTCAGTATATGAAAACCTAATAGCCGCTGCTCGTCTAGGTGATTGGAATTATAGAAAGGTGGTTGATCTATTTCCTCGTTTGGGAGAACGCAAAGATCAATTGTCTGCATCCTTATCAGGTGGTGAGCAACAGATGCTAGCAATTGGCAGAGCTTTGATGACTAATCCTCGATTATTGATTTTAGATGAAGCCACAGAAGGTTTAGCACCAATCGTAAGACAGGAAATTTGGGGAGCCATTTTGGAATTGAAAAATAAGACAGGTATGTCAATCTTGGTTATTGACAAATCAGTTAAAGAATTAAAAAGCATTTGCGATAGTGCAAATATTTTGGAACGTGGTCGTTCAATTTGGCACGGTAAAATTACTGATTTGACTGCAGAAATAACAGAAAAACATGTGGGTGTTTAATGGTGTTTTCAATTCAGCAAAAAATCTTGTTCAAACACTGTGACCCTGCAGGTATTGTTTTTTATCCTCGGTACTTTGAGATGATAAACGATTGCGTCGAAGCTTTTTTTGATAGCCAGATAAACTGGCCATTTGAGGAAATACATAAAACAAACGGTATTCCTACCGTTGCAATTTCTAGCCATTTTAAATCCCCAAGCAGGCATGGAGATTATTTACAATTAAACTTTGAAGTCAATAAGCTGGGGCGTTCAAGTTTGCATTATACAATCACAGCTGAATGTAATTCTGAACTTAGATTTAAAACAGAGTGTACACTGGTCAACATTGATTCCAAAGGCAAATCAACTCCATGGACACAAAAAATTCGTGGAAAATTAGAGCAATTCATGGAAGGACAGATATGACTATCACCACTATTCAACCAAACGGTTGGGCTCCGGCAAAAGGTTATGCCAACGGCATGCTTACAGAAGATGGAATTTTACATATTGGCGGGCAAATTGGATGGACAGAAAATCAAATTTTTGAAGCCAAAGACTTTGTTGGTCAGATGGAGCAAACATTAAACAATATTGCTGCCATCGTAAAAGAGGCAGGTGGTACAGTTGAGAACATTACCCGTTTAACTTGGTTCATTATAGATAAAACAGAATATATATCTAAACAAAAAGAAGTTGGTGCTGCATATAGGCATGTTTTTGGCAAGCACTTTCCAGCTATGTCTGTTGTGGTCGTAAAAGAATTAATAGAAGATGAGGCACAAATTGAGATAGAGGCAACTGCTCATCTCACTCGTTAATCACAAAATAACTAGTTATGATTTTAGCTAAACATTTATTCGGAATTATGACGGGGTTTATTGCACTTAATGGGTTCTCATTGATCGACACAGGCTAAAATAGAAAGGGCAAATTTATGACAATTAATTGGAATGATGCTTATAATAATATGGGCTATATTAAAGGCTCAGATCAAATGCCTAATTATTGGGCAAGCGAAGCCTCTAAATATCGTGAGCTGGCTTTAAGCGCTGGAAATTGTCAGCTGGATCTGCGTTATGGCTCACATGAGCGTCAACTCTATGATGTATTTGAGCCAGCTTCAACGTCTAAAGGCACAGTGGTACTTGTTCACGGCGGCTATTGGATGAAATTTGATAAATCTTATTGGTCTCATCTTGCCAAAGGTGCTAATTTACAAGGATGGACTGTAGCAATCATAAGCTATCCATTGGCACCAGAAGTTCATATTTCTGAAATTACTGCCTCAGTAACTGCAGCTATCGAAACAATAGCAGCAAAAACACAAGGTCATTTACGTCTGATAGGCCATTCTGCAGGAGGACACCTTATTACAAGGAATATGTGTTCTAATGTTCTTACTGATGATGCGAGTAGTCGTATTGAGCGGGTCGTCTCTGTAAGTGGATTATATGATCTTTCTGAACTTTACAATACAACACTTAATGAAAACTTGCGCCTTACAGAGTCAGAAGTAAGAACTGAAAGCCCGAGTTTTTTAGAACCCATCAATGTTCCAATGGATTTTTGGGTTGGCGCTGAAGAACGTCCGGAATTTATAAGGCAAACTCGACTGATTACGGAAGTTTGGTCTTCAAAACAGTCAAACATACGTAATATTTTTGAAGCTGGTAAAGAACATTTCAGTGTATTTGATGCCTTGAGCGATGCAAATTCCAATTTGACTCAAGCGCTCCTATCGTAAAAATGTTCCCTCGTAACTTTAGATTAAGGCTCAGATCTCTTAATTCATGATGGTCCTGTCAGAGGAAAGTTG
>CAKMZG010000254.1:0-394 GCA_929200335.1 uncultured Alphaproteobacteria bacterium
AGCCTATTTCCCCTTCCCAAATAGTGCATTAGCAGGCGATATTTTGTTCGATTCAAGCGAAAACCCCAGCGATGTTTCGAGGTTTTTTAAGCAAATAGCCCTACATGAAATTGGCCATTCAATTGGGCTCGATCATGTTGAGGGTATCCCAGCAATTATGAACTCCATTGTTTTTGAAACACAGTTACAAACAGATGATATTGTAGGTATTCGTTCGGTGTATGGAATCCAGGATTTTGGGCCAAGCTATTATAATTTAAGTGCAACCCAGGTGGAATTAACACTGCTAGACGCACCAGAAAATTTAACAGTTATTGGCAATGGACTAGGCAATTCTATTATAGGGACTGCATCTGCAGATACCATTTTAGGTCAGGATGGTGCCGATATACTT
>CAKMZG010000254.1:404-2788 GCA_929200335.1 uncultured Alphaproteobacteria bacterium
GGCAATGATGAATTAATTGGTAATGATGTTGGCAATGCCCTACTCGGAGGTTACGGCAACGATAGCATAAGTGGGAACAATGGTGCTGATATCCTGTTGGGTGGGGATGGCAATGACACTCTTAATGGAGGTTCTGGCAATGATTATATTGTCGGTGGATCTGGATATGATTATCTGACAGGCAATGACGGCTATGATGTTTTAGACTATTCGGGTTCAACCAGCGGTGTTTATGTCGAGCTTTATCTCAACAGAGCAAGCAATGACGGATTTGGATCTTCAGATACCTTATTTGAATTTGAATGGGTGAATGGCAGCAATCATGCCGATACTCTTATTGGTGATGCCAGTGATAATATCTTAATTGGCAATTCAAATAATGATGTACTATTTGGAGCACCAGGGAATGATTATCTTGTTGGTGGATCAGGATCAGACTATTTGGCAGGCTCGTTAGGGTTTGATCAATTTGCTTTTTCTGCACAGGATTTTGCCGCGGGTATTTACGATACAATTACTGATTTTAATCAAGTAACCAATGACTTTGATCGAATCGTATTTACTGGCCTTACATCAGCTGATCTCATTATGACGGACTACTTGGGTGATGCGTACATTACAACAACTGCACTCAATTTTGCTGGTGCAATTGCTGTTATGGATATGACAGTTGCAGATATACAAGATCAGCTACTCTTTATTTAAGTGACTGATTAGTTTCTATCTTGCCATTTAATTTTGTGTTGCTTCTACAATGTCTGCTTGTGACACTGAGCAGACATTTAACCATCAAAGATATCTCATTCCTCGATCAAAACTGTATTGAGAAATAACAGTCGTTGTTCCTTCATTCTTTTTTTCTACTTTTGTATATTATAAGATTGAGTGACGTCTTTTTGGTGCGAAAATTCAGGGCTATAAGCGATCTTTTCTTGAATGTTGTTAAGCCATAAAAAGTATTCTGCAAATGAATTCACAGACTAATATTGTCTTGAGTGGTTGCCAGTTTTGACGCCTTTAAGCGGTTGTCATGGAATAAATGCTATCTCGGGTGATGGTAGAATTTCTACTACTAAACCTTACTCATTGTAATTTTTCGAGGCTGAGATTGTCACGTGACAAAATGCACATACGAAGATTAACGATACCCCTAATATTTGAACATAACTTTATATCGATTTAGCAATTCACAAGCCAAAAAGGAGGCATTGAAATGTTGATTGCAATTACAGCATTTATTTTGGTCGTTTCCATAGCAGTAATGGCAGGTATGGAATTGGCAGATAAGAAACGAACTGAAAATCAGCGACCACCAACTAGAACTAACGTACCGTTCCTTAGCTAATAAATTAGAATTTTCTGATTACTACCAACGTACGCTTCTAGCCCACTCCAGCTAGAGGTAACTGGATTTATGAAATTTTAGAGCTCATCGGTTACTATGTGGATATTTCACATGAGGCGTTGCTGCCTCCAAAAGATTGAATCAATCCTTCCGCGTAATTTCAATCTCACCATCAACACTCTTGGCTTGCACATAGGTACCAGCTTTTAACTTGAGAAAGTCCTCAAGGATTGAAGCAAGGGCTGCAATGCTAACCAGAAAGCCCGAAATCGGTACAATCATGATGGCGTATTTCTTCGGCATGTAATTTGGCTTAAAGACAAAACCGCCATCTTCCCAGGCAAAATACCACATCTCCCAATATTTCCCACCCATGGTGGAAACAGCGTCTAGTCCATAAATTATCATGATCAAACCCAAGCCAAAAATGATCAGCGACCAAAATTGCTGGATAAAAACTGCCATTTTGAGTGGCAACCAGGAATAAATCAGATCAAGGGCAATATGGTCCTTGTCCCGCACGGTCAAGGCAAGTGCGAAAAATACCAGCCAGATGTTACTGAGAACCGTTAAGAGATCACCCCAAACCGGCGGATTTTCAAATACGTATCGCATCACAACGGAATAAACCGTGAATACAACCATCAGCAAAAGTAAAACAGCGCAAAACGTTGTCAAAACCCTTTTGACTGTGCGGTCAACGAAAAATATTGCGTCTACTATCATTTCACAAACCCAAATACTTGAGGAAGAAACATTGTAACATCTGGCACAACAATCAAGGTAAACAGAAGCAGGAATAGAGCCACCAGATAGGGCAACATCGCCACGGCAACTTTTTCAAGGCGAACCTTTGCAATTGCTCCCGCGGTAAAGAATGCTACGCCCACCGGCGGCGTTACCGAGCCAATCAAGAAACCTACTACAACAACCAATGCAGCCTGAACATCCGGATAACCGGCTTTTACCATGACATCAACCAACACCGGTCCCACTACAATAATGTTTGCAGCCGAATCCATCACCATACCCAACAGAC
>CAKMZG010000255.1 GCA_929200335.1 uncultured Alphaproteobacteria bacterium
GCTTTGATGATCCTGAAAACCTTGGTATTGCTGTTGGTGATGGCATCGCTAAGCAATTTGGTTTATCCATAGGATCTCAATTAACTTTGGTATCGCCGCAAGGTAATATAACACCTCTTGGTGTGACGCCTAGGGTTAAAAGCTATACTGTTAATGCTATCTTTAAATTGGGCATGTCTCAATATGATAGTGCATTTATTTTTATGCCATTTACAGAGGCTCAACTCTATTTTAACTCTGAAGAGAAAGCCACAGTCATAGAGCTTTTTGTTGATGATCCTGATGACATGGATGAATTAATTCCACGTATTGCAAATTCTGTGGGTCGTGAGGTCTTTATTGCCGATTGGCGAACGCGAGATCAAAATCTGTTTAATGCCTTAGAGGTTGAACGCAATGTTATGTTTATGATTTTGACATTGATTGTATTAGTGGCTGCATTAAATATTATTTCAAGTTTGATCATGCTGGTGAAAGATAAGGGTAGGGATATCGCTATTCTGCGCACCATGGGGGCAAATCGAGCTGCGATCATGCGTGTATTTATGATGACAGGCTCCGCTATTGGTGTTGTTGGCACAATTTTAGGCGTGGTTCTTGGTATTGTGGTGACGTTGAACATTCGTTCAATTCAAAATTTCTTTAATTGGATTACGGGTTCTGATGTATGGGATCCTACTGTTCGATTTTTGACGGAGATCCCTGCCAAAATGGATCCTTACGAGACTGTGGCAGTAATTATTATGGCGTTGGTTTTATCTTTCTTAGCGACCTTGTTTCCTTCATGGCGAGCATCGCAATTGGATCCTATTGAGGCGTTAAGATATGAATAGTGAAACTCAAAATCATGAAACGCAAAATATTGCCGGGGAGAACTCCCCTAGAGCTGCATTATCAATGCGTAACATTGATCGTTTTTATGGTGATGGCGATAATAAATTGCATATTTTGCAAGGTGCAAACCTTGATGTAAAACAAGGCGAATTGGTAGCTTTGATTGCGCCATCTGGTGCAGGTAAGTCTACACTATTGCATCTTGCTGGCCTGTTAGAGCGCCCCAATGGCGGTGAGATACATATTGGCCAGAATGAATGCAGTGCTTTATCTGATAGACAGCGCACCCGTATGCGCCGATTTGATGTAGGATTTGTTTATCAATTTCACCATCTGCTGCCGGAATTTACAGCAAAAGAAAACCTAATTATTCCTCAGCTTATTCGTGGATTATCACGCAAAGATGCAGGAGAACGTGCTGAAATTCTATTAAATTACATGCGTATTGGACATCGTGCAGAACACCGCCCAGCAGAGCTTTCTGGTGGCGAACAGCAACGGGTTGCCATTGCACGCGCAGTGGCTAATGGCCCAAGATTATTGTTGGCTGATGAGCCAACGGGGAATCTTGATCCTGAAACCTCAGAATATGTCTTTGAGGCTTTATCAAAATTGGTGCGCACGACTGGTTTGGCCGCATTAATAGCTACTCACAACCATGGTTTGGCTGCAAAAATGGATCGTACAGTAACCATTGAGAATGGTAAGATTATCGACATTTAAGGCATAATTTTACCGTATTTTCATCTCATCTATTCTTTTTGATAGTAGATTTAGGTGTAGAATGATTACGGCTCATTTACCAGCAGGATATTGTGTTTTTCAAGGTTGCGAGGCTTTTAGCGGGCGTTTGATACCCTATGCTATGGCTGCTGCGATAATTGGTGCAATCTTGCCTGATTTTGATTTGCTTTTATTCTATTTGGTAGACAATCGCGCCTTTAATCATCATCGCTACTGGGTTCATATCCCTATATTTTGGGCAGCCATTGCCGTATTAGGTTTCTTGTTTCTTAGTCTATCTAAAGTGCATAAGTCTTATCACCTTACATTTTCAGTGTTTTTATTTTCAATTTTTGTTCATTTATGCTTGGATAGTATCGTGGGTGGGATTATGTGGTTATATCCATTAAATGATACACTGTATAAGTTTGTTGTCGTACCACGTATTGAGGGGTATCATTGGTTGGCATCCTTCATATTTCATTGGACATTCCTATTGGAATTAATGATATGGTTTGTTGCATCATTACTTTTTATCTTGAATTTTAAGCACAAAAAAAGAGCAGAATATTAAACTCTGCTCCTCATATTTAATTTTGATTTTCAAGAGCAATTACTTTTTCAAAGCATCTCTGATTTCAGTTAGTAATTGAACTTCTTCTGATGGAGTTGGATCTTCTGCTGCAGCTTCTTCTTCAGCAGCTTTAGCCTTATTCATACCTTTAATAACCATAAAGAGTGCAACCGCTACTATAACAAACGTTATTATCGAGTTGATAAACAAGCCATAATTGATGGTAACGAGGCCAGCTTCTTTAGCTGCTTCAACAGTCGCATATGTTCCTTCACCTTTGATGATGTAGAATAGATTAGCAAAATCAACGCCGCCAATCATAACACCAACGATAGGCATGATAATATCATCAACAAATGATTTTACGATTGTGGCAAATGCTGCGCCGATGACAATACCAACAGCCATATCAACAAAATTGCCCTTCATGGCAAATTCTTTAAATTCCTTAAGCATGGTAGTTCCTTAAATCTGATAAGTTAACCTGAATGTACGAAGAATACTTCATTAATATGCATATGCAAGATTTTATTGAATTTGAAATGGATACAATCTGTACACTTGTATGACGTCAACGCTTATGGAACAAACTAAGGTTATTGTCTAAAGGAGAGTTTTAGCTCTTCATTACCCATGAAGGAGCAA
>CAKMZG010000256.1:0-2200 GCA_929200335.1 uncultured Alphaproteobacteria bacterium
GCTCTACGCCACAAGAGGCGGATATGCCGCCGCAACTCACACCACGTGAGGTGATAAAATTCGCAGCCGCTCATTATAACAACCCAAAATCAATCGATACACTAATAGAGGCTTTCGACCTCAATCGCATTATCGATAGAAGTTCAGCAGGATTTTCAGGGGGGCGAAAAACGTCGTGTAGCCTTGGCACTAGCATTTGTTGGCAATCCTGAATTGGTGTTTTTGGACGAACCCACATCTGGCCTTGATATTGAAGCCCAAGAACGTTTTCAAACCTATGCCCGAGATTATGTGAATAAGGGCGGCAGTTTAATCTTAACCTCACACAATTGGGCTGAGATCGAGCATATTGCAGATAAAATTATAGTAATTGATCGCGGTGAAAAGATCATTGAAGGCAGCAAGAATGAGTTGCACGGCACAGCTGGTCAAAGCTGCATTGAACTTAATCTCAAAGAGGGGGAGCAAATGCCTGAAAATCTAAGCCCACATTTCAATTGCATTAATGCTGCTAGCAAATCTTATCAAGCAACAACAGACAGCAGTGAAACAATTCTCAAGCAATTATATGCATCAGATGTAAAATTTGAAAACCTAACCATTGAAAAGGTCAAGCTTGCAACTGTTATTGAAAATTTACGCAAAGCGCACACGAATACCCCTAACCAATCTAATCAAAAGGCAGCATAATCATGAAACTCATTTTAACCCATTTTATTTTTCAAGCTCGTATATTACTTCGCACGCCAGCATTTTTAATTCCAACTCTAATCTTCCCTGCAATGCTTTATTGTTTTTTAGGTGGAACAGGTGTGGTGCATGGTGAAGCAACAAAATATCTTTTAGGCTCCATGACAGTATATGGCGTTTTGGGTGTTGGCATCTATCAATTTAGTGCCGCCATTGCAGGTGAACGCGAAAGCCCCTTCTATCCATGGACAAAAACTCTACGTGGCGCTTTATTGCCTATGTTAATCGCACGCATAATGATTGCACTCTGCTTTGCCATCATTGCCGTGTCATTGCTATTACTAGCAGCCCATGTGGTAACAGAAATTAATTTAAACACAACACAATTAATCAAGCTTATGGGCATTTCACTCATTGCCATGGTACCTAGTATTTTAATAGGCATGGCGATCGGCAACCTGTGCAGCGCAAAAGTATCTATAGCCATAGCTAATTTAATCTTCTTGCCCCTCTCTTTCTTAGGTGGTCTGCTGATTAATGCTAATTCCTTCTCAAGCTTTATGACAAGCCTATCAAACCTCACCATAACCCGCCATCTGGGTGAATTAAGTTGGGCAATTGTAGGCAATCATCCGATGCCAAATGAGAGCTGGTTTGTTGTAGCCATTTATACGGCAGCACTGGCAGCGCTCGTGTGGTTCGCGGTTAAACGAGATCAAAACAAACGTTTTGGGTAAGGATAAAATTTGCAGTGAGGCGAAGGGGATAAGGATTTGAGCCAAGCATAAATTTTGCTGCATTTGCGGCAACCCCTGCACTACTTTCAGGCTTTGCTAACAAAGCCTGAGAGGGATGCAATGCGAGGTGCCACATCATAGAATTATCAATATGGCACCATAACTAATCTAAAATTTGTGCAAGGGAAGAGATAAATTCTCTCAGTTTAGCTTAATCTCCAGACCTTAGAACTATCAGTACGGCAACTGGCATTGCGTGAAATTTTGTTTGCAAAATTTTAGCATGCCCTGCGAATCGTGCATAGTGCTTTGCATCTATGCACTTCGCATATAAATAAGCTCGCAGGGATTTTTGTGCCTCAAGCACAAAAGATTCCCGTGAGAGAAATAATTAATTCAACTCTTGCTAAAACCCTATCCGTATATTTACCCTCAAACTCAATCTATCAGCATTCATTTTTCACTGCGCCGGAAAGCCATCCCTATTCTTCTCACCATCTTGGCCGTTGCAATACAAAATACCTCCTAATTCAAAACCCGCTCCCATTATTTTTCAATAAAGTGGCGCACCTCTTTTGATTTTCTTGGTTCATAATCAACATATGAATCGAATGTTTTTGGACGCTCGTAATTTTGGCTTTTATATTTTAACACCAAGATAAAAAGCACAATCACCGTTATATAAAACCCGATGATGACAAGCGCCTTGATCCAATCATTCAATGATAAAAAAATATTCGTGATAGAAACATGCTCTTCCATAAAACCTCCCC
>CAKMZG010000256.1:2210-2735 GCA_929200335.1 uncultured Alphaproteobacteria bacterium
AAAGGTTGAGGAGGTGACATCACGGCTGACACCAGCCGCTTCTGGAGAGGCTATGAAACCCCGAAGTTGGCAAATACCAACTCTGTATTTAATATAGGGGGATATTGGATAGGCTGCAATGAATTTGTGGTGAAATTATCTATGTCGCAATCTATACGGATAGGGTTTTGCTAGCAAAGTCTGAGAGAGAGGCAATGAGAGGTGCCATACTGATAGATTGATTATGGGGTAATTAGGATACTCAATTTATCAATCAACCCCCCTACTGTTTTTAAACACAGAATCTGTTATAGTGATTTTTTATAAAAATAAATTTTGAGGGCGAATGGCCGAGATTAAAAGTAAAGATGATTTTGAAAGCTGGCTCGATGGGCGATCAAAAGAAACCCGCATTGCAGAAGCAAGGGCTTTAGTTACGCGTTGTGCTTTACGGGTTTTACCACTATTAGCACAGGATAATAGAGCCTCAGAAAAACAACAAGAATTAATTTTATTGACAAATCGCTGCAACGCCATATCATGGTG
>CAKMZG010000257.1 GCA_929200335.1 uncultured Alphaproteobacteria bacterium
TCCATATGATCCACAGCAAGAAATAAAAAATTATATTGCAGACTGGATAAATGTGCTCGAAGAGAAAAATCTATTAAACAAAAAAACAGCAAAAATGTTCATCCCGCTTTTCTATAAGGTTAAATTAAATTCTTCCGATGTTTCAGATGATTGGTATGCCTCCCATATTGGACATGAAATATCGCCTTATTTGAAACTCAAAAAACTAGCTGAAAAGAAAAATATTATGATCCCATTAAAGGTTGAGTAGGATATGGCTAATCTAGGAGTACAACCCTGCGCCCCGCGCGTTCACCTTATTATTGCAGGCGCTGAAGACGTTTGGACAGGGGCAGGAAATAAAATGATGTTTCTTGCCCAAGCCGTACGCAGAGTTTACCAGACATCATCGCAATATGACCGCGCTTGCGTTATATATTTTTCCCCTAGCAATGATAAAATTGGTTATTCTGACGAGCAGGAAAAAGCCTTTGAAGATGCCTTTAAAAATGTCAAAATTATGGGACATGATGTGCATGTTCAAAAGGTCAAAAATATTTCTGAAATGGCAGAGAAAATTGATAGTTATCTGGCCTCGTTGGAAAGTGATGGATGTAAAAGTCGCGGAGTGATTAAGCGAATGGATATTTATGCTCATGGTAGCCCTCGACGGATTGGTTTAGTTTATACACAGAATATAGATTTTGATAATGATACTTTATCCCTGATCAAGCCAGAGTGGTTTGACGAGGGAGCTGCGGCTTATTCTTGGGCCTGCCAAACAATGAACTCGGATATAGAATGTTATCGACCTGCGCATGGCCATCCCGCTGCCGCTGATTACAGGCCACGACGGGAAGAATCTTGTTCTACTGAGCAGTTATTAGAAGCCAGTATAGGCGCAGCTATGTCGCGTACTTGGGGCATCACTACCTATGGTTATATGCGCCAGACACTATATGATCAAACTTGGGGAACCGGCTTGTCCGGTCGCTGGGACGAACTAGTAGGCAATAGGTTTAGTGTGAAAGGTAAAACAAGGAAAAATAAAAACGTGAACACAGTTTGGGAGCCTTCTGGCGCCGATGGTCCTGTTACCGTAGGTAAGGATATGGCTCACCTTCCGGAAAGACAATTTAAGGTATCTCCAGATGAGTAAATTTGTTTACATTTCATTTGTCTGCCTGTTGATATTCGCATTAGGTAGTAGCATTTATTATTTGCAAAAAGAGGAACTCGAAATGAATTGGCCAGAAGTTTATGTTGAAGATAATCAAGAACATCGTGATGAATTGAGCACTGCGATTACGGATTGTAAAGCGTATTTAACCAATAATAAAGAGGGTTTACCCGTTGAGGTTATCTTTGAAGATGCCCCTCCCCCTGAAGATGAATTAAGGTATATTAGTTTGCATTACCGAACATATGATCCTGAATCAAGTGCACGTTTAAATATAAAACTATGCCAAAAAGGTATAACAAAATTCTTTATCCCTAGAGGACATACTGTAAGAGGCTTCCATCCTCTTGTGAAAATCATTGTTTTTGATACCAAAGCAGAAAAGTATAAATTGCCATTGGATTATGCCACTCTCAACAGTTTTGATCTGACCACCGCGCCTAGTTGGAAGCTGGTTATTCTAAAAGACCGCTCTCACGAACACCGCGTCGATATCGACATGGTTCCTGTGCATTAGCACTTGTGCCGTTTTTCTCCTTTTTCTTGGTGAGGAGAAAAACTTGGTAAATACAAAATAAGATTCATACAATTGGAAGGCTGATTTATATTATGCTGCGTCACATCTTCGAGATGTTAATAGTAGCAGCTAATCCTGCGTGTTTGTCAGCAGGGCAAATAAAAGTAGAACCAGATGAAAATGAATAAGTATTATCTGATAACCCTTCTATTTCTGTTTATTCTATTAATAATTCTAACTAAGAATATAGAGGTTACCATGAATTGGCCACATGACTATATTACTGATGAAGAAGCAAAGCTGCAAATTAAAGACTGCCAAAAGCATCTCGAAATTGATTCATCAGGAACTTTAGTTGAAGTAAGTTTTGATTTTTCCATACCTAAATATGAGGAAATTCAATACATGATATTGATCTATGATTCTGTGCGAGTCTGCATCAGTGGTTCAAATATTTTTTATATTCCCTTAAGTTATAGTTCTACTACCTCTTTCTTACCTTTTCTTGATGTTATTATTTTTGATAACGAAAAAAAGCGATATAGGCAAAAAAGATACGTGACATTGCATAGCTGGGATCTACGTGAAGCTCCTGCTTGGAATTTGATCGTTTTAGGTGATCGATCACATGAGCATTTGGTTGATCTTAATATGATCCCAAAGAAAAATAAAGGATCTTCCCTAGATAACTAAAGCTACTTACGAAAAATTGACTGAAATAGTTTAGGAGTAGCGGTGCTATTTGTAGTGGTCAACTAAAATTGGCGTGGCGCCAATTTTAAGACCTTCCCCAGTCACCGTCGCTGAAGGGTTAGTGTTATCCTCAGTAACATTCGCTTTATTGCAGAAACGTCAGGCTAAAAAATTAGCTCCAGCAAAGGCCAAACTGGACGCATGGATCAGTAAATTACCTCCAATGAGTTTTTTAGGACCAAAAACTTTCAGGGTAACAGGAGGAGGCAATCGTTATGATATAGATAGTTACGGCTGTACACCAAACTTTGTGAGTTAAATGTAATGATGAAATTAGTAGATATTGAAAAGCACCCTTTATATCC
>CAKMZG010000258.1 GCA_929200335.1 uncultured Alphaproteobacteria bacterium
GGTTAGGAGATATCTTAAACAATCCAACTGAGCCAAGTTATAACCCTAATCGCGCGACTTTAAAAGAAATTAAGGGCAGTATATCATTTGATCATGTGGATTTTAAATATAATCCTGACGCCCCAGAAGTTTTAAAGAAAATCAGTTTGGATATAGCTGCAGGACAAACCATTGGTATAGTAGGCTCCAGTGGTTCTGGTAAAAGTACGCTAACCAAGTTAGTGCAGCGCATGTATGTACCAAATTCTGGTCGTATCTTGGTTGATGGCATTGAGCTTTCAATGGTTGATACCGCTTGGCTTCGTCGTCAGGTTGGTGTGGTTTTACAAGAGAATATCCTATTCAATAAATCTGTGCGAGAAAATATTGCTTTAGCAGACCCCGGCCTCCCCATGGATAGAGTAGTGGCGGCAGCAAAACTTTCAAGTGCCCATGAATTTATAACACAGCTTCCAGAAGGCTATGATACTAAAATCGGGGAGCGGGGTTCAAATCTATCTGGTGGGCAGCGCCAACGAATTGCTATTGCTCGGGCTTTGATTAATAACCCTCGAATATTAATTTTTGATGAGGCAACGTCAGCACTTGATTATGAGTCAGAAAAAGCTATCCAAAATAACATGGAGCATATTTGTAAAGGACGCACCGTATTAATAATTGCGCATCGTCTTGCTACTGTTCGAAGTGCAGACCGAATAGTCGTGCTTGAAGCTGGCCAAGTGATTGAAGATGGTAATCATAAAAAACTTATGAAGAAAAAGAATGGGCGTTATGCTCATCTCTTTAATTTACAATTGGGAGCATGAAAATGGATGCTTCTAAAAAAGATAGAAAGGCCAAGTGGGGCAGTCAAGAACGAGAGTTTTTACCTGCTGCATTAGAGATTGTTGAAACACCTGCAAATCCAGTAGGGCGTGTTTTAGCGGTTAGTCTATCTTTGTTTTTTACAATTGCTTTGATTTGGGCATTTATCGGTAATGTCGATCAGGTAGCAGTCGCGACAGGCAAGATTATTGCAACTGATGGTATTAAGCAGATACAGGCTATGGAAATTGGCAAGGTTCGAGCCATTCACGTTAAGGATGGTGATTTTGTAAAGAAGGGCAGTCTATTAATTGAATTAGATCCTACTGAGAGTGAAGTTGATAAAGAGCAAGTTTTGAGACAAAAGCAAATTGCTGAAGTTAATATCATGAGATGGCAAGCTTATTTGAACGCCATTGAGGATAAGCCTTTTGAAATAAATTTTTCGGCTGAGATGGATGATTTGACTAAATCTATAGCGGAAGAACAGCTCAAAACGGATTTGTCAGCTTACCAATCTCAAATCGCTCGCATAGATGCCGAATGTGCTAGCAGAAAATCAGCCCATGCAGCAATAAAATCTGAACAAGAGAAACTTTCAAAAACTTTGCCCTTAATTGTTGATAGGGAAAATGCTTTATCGGTCTTAATGAAAGATGGAGTTAGCTCAAAACCTCAATGGTTAGAAACTAAAGAGCAGCTCATTCAAAATCAATACAATCTTAATATTCAAAATTATAGATTGAATGAAGCCCAGTCAGACATTGAAGCGCTTGAAAAAGAGAAGAGCCGGATTATGGCTCAAGAAAGACAACGGGTTTTAAAAGAGTTGTTTGAAGAGCGCGATAAATTCAAATCAGCCGTTCTTACATTGAGGAAGGCTGAAAAAAGAGAGCTGCAAAGCAAATTAAATAGCCCTGTGGATGGATTTGTTCAGCAAATGAACATTCATACTGTTGGGGGCGTTGTAAGTCCTGCTGAGCCAATTATGTTGATTACACCCATTAATGCACCATTGGAAATTCAAGCGCAGGTTTTGAATAAGGATATTGGCTTTGTGGAGATGGGACAAGATGTGATCATCAAAATTGATAGTTTTCCATTTACCAAATATGGCACTGTTGGTGGAAGTGTCCGCAACCTATCTCGTGATGCGATCATTGATGAAAATTTAGGCCTTGTTTTTGATGCCAGAGTTGCAATGGATAAGACAGAAATATTTGCCAATGAAAAATTGGTAAAACTCCAACCTGGAATGACCGCAATGATTGAAATAAAAACGGGCAAACGCAAAATAATTGACTTTATTCTATCGCCAATCATTAAATACCAAAGTGAAGCATTAAGAGAACGGTAAATATTGGTTTTATACCGCTTAAATGCTGCAGGCGTTAAAAGGCCTCTGTTGAATAATTAAATGATGATGATTAAAATGCAAAAAGCGCCCGCCGGAGCGAACGCCTTATTTGTTGCATATCAACCATAAACGGTTTCTGCTTGTTAATGGTTGGTCTACATTTTCCAGTGTGCTATTATAATCATAGATAATATGAAACTGTCAAATATTAATTTCAATAACTGCTCAAAGTGCCTAAATGTTAGTATTTCATTCATACAAAAGCGAAAAAAGATGCAAAAAACTTGCGATTCGCAATGTCGTTTTTAATAAAAATCGCCATTTTTTCTCAAGTAGAAGGGCGTATTTCTATTTTAATATCAATGATATATACCAGTATCAGGTATAGCACACTGGAAAATGTAGGCCAACCACAACATAATTATATAACGGAATCTTTATCTTACCGGTATAGCACACTGGAAAATGTAGGCCAACCACAACTTATATAGTATTGATATTATCATATTTAAAGG
>CAKMZG010000259.1 GCA_929200335.1 uncultured Alphaproteobacteria bacterium
TTGGTCATAAGCGTTAATACAATTTAATCTCACATCACGCAAGTTGACAATGCCCTTCTAACTATATAGCTTCGCCTCTGAGTAATTTTGGTGTATTTTTATTATTCCCAGCTGCTTGAGAGATAAAAGCTTGCTTTAGAGGTGGCATACGCTCCACTAGTCCAAGACCAAAATCTCGAACCAAACGCAGTGGCGTAAAATCATTAGAGAACATGCGGTTTAGAACATCAGTGGTGACACCCATTTGTACCGTATCAAAACGGCGCCACTCTTGATAACGTTCTAAGGATGTTAGTGAACCGATATCCAAGCCCAAGCGATCAGTTTCAATGATGGTTTCAGCCAAAGCTGCCGCGTCTTTAAAGCCAAGATTAAGACCTTGTCCTGCAATAGGATGAATGCCGTGTGCTGCATCACCTGCAAGCGCAAACCGCTGTTTGACAAAATCTCGTGCTAAAGTCAGGCCAAGCGGGAAGGCCTTGCGGTCACCCTCTACTTCTATTTCACCCAATTGATGGCCAAAGCGTTGTTCTAGTTCAAATTCAAACTCAAAATCATCAAGAGCAAGCAGACGCTTTGCATCGTCTGTTTCTTCTGTCCATACCAGTGATGAACGGTTGCCAGATAGAGGTAGAATAGCAAAAGGCCCTGCGGGTAGAAAATGTTCAACCGCTTTGCCTTCATGTGGGCGCTCATGGGCAACTGTAATGACGATGCCCATTTGATCATAAGGCCAATGGACGGTTTTAATGCCAGCTTTGTCACGCATGGTCGAGCGCACCCCATCACAAGCGATTAAAAGTTTAGCTTCGAAGGTTTTACCTGAACGTAATTCTACCTCATTACAATGATCAAGGGTTTGAAAATCAGTTACTGCATCTTCATAAATCAATTCTATTTTTTGTTGCTCTGCTTTACCACGCAGGGCTTTAACCAAAGATTTATTGGGCAGCATATGAGCAAAAGGGGCGGTTTCACCCTCTTTTTTATCCAAAGCGAAGGTTAAAAATACAGGGCGCACAACATCAGAGAGCTTGCTATCAGTAACAATCATTTCTTCGATGGGTTGGGCATCTTTCAATAAATTTTGCCATAGGCCTAATTGCTCCAGCATTCTAGAGGCTGCTGCTGCAATAGCCGATGCGCGGGTATCATTTTCGATGGCCTTTTGTGGTGCTGCATCAATGAGTGCGATAGACAGATGTGGCGCACCAGATTTTATAGAAACAGCAGTGGAAAGCCCTACATAACCGCCTCCCGCGATGACTATGTCGTATTTTGAAGAAGTTTTGTTCATAGATGCGTCCGTTCACACTGGCTTTTAATACTGTAATTTAGTTTGACATAAAATAGTCAGATGATCCATAGATAGAGGTGAGACAATTTTACAATCATTAATATATAGCCAAGCTCGAATGAATTAAATTAATTTAATTGGAATAAGCTTAGCGCAACAAGGATTATAACCAAAATTTGTGGTTATCTATATGATTTTGGGTATTAGACAAATAAATATAAAATGGCAGACGCAATAAAACAATTATTAGATATTTTAAATTTAGAAAATTTGGAGCAAAACCTATTTCGTGGAACTTCCCCTCAGCAAGGCTGGCAAAGGGTGTTTGGTGGACAAGTGATTGGTCAAGCGCTTGTGGCTGCCCAGCGTACGGTAGATAGTGATAGACATGTACATTCCCTTCATGGATATTTCATGCGCCCAGGTGATCCAAAGGTGCCAATCATCTATGAAGTTGATCGTATTCGTGATGGTAGAAGTTTTGCCACAAGGCGTGTGGTAGCTATTCAACATGGTCATGCTATATTTTCTATGTCGGCATCTTTTCAAGTGGATGAGGATGGGCTTAATTTTCAAATGGATATGTCCGATGTCCCCCAGCCTGAGAATCTTTTGGGCGAAAAGGATCTAAAAGACCAATTTTTAGAAAAAGCACCAGAGCATGTTAAAGCTTATTGGGAGCAAAAACGTCCAATTGAGTTACGACCTGTTGCATTAGATCATTATATGTCGCACAAAAAATTAGAACCGCAACAAAATGTTTGGGTGCGCACCACGGCTCCTATTCCTGAGGATCGCGGTTTAAATGCTGCCATATTAGCCTATGCTTCTGATATGACTTTATTGGATACGTCTTTATTTCCCCATGGCCGCAACTTTTTTGATAAAGGTCTGCAAATTGCCAGCTTAGATCACGCCATGTGGTTTCATCGCCCGATTAAGTTTAATGATTGGCTGTTATATGCCCAAGACTGCCCCAGCACATCTGGCGCTCGTGGATTTAATCGGGGGAAAATCTATTCCCGTGATGGCGTTTTATTGGCATCCACCGCGCAAGAAGGCTTAATTAGAGAACACAAAGGATAATGCCTTTATTAGTTTAAATATTTATATAGTTGATATTGCTATATTAAATTAATTTATATGGGATTTATTGTAACGTTTTAAAGTATAGAAAACATCTATTTTCTTGATTGAATGATAATACTATTTATTTAAAACCATTTATGAATTTTAATTTATAACGTTACAATGTATGTTTTAACTGTATTTTGATGAGCCACTTAGAAAACCAATAACGAGTTCGCTACATCCTTGGGCAGAGAGAGATCTCTGCCCTTTTTTTTTATCTATTTACCTCTCCCATTTAGAATTTATT
>CAKMZG010000260.1:0-303 GCA_929200335.1 uncultured Alphaproteobacteria bacterium
CCATAAAAAGCCCAAATAACCTACGGGCTTTTTTCGACGTTTGGGAAATGGAGGAATTAACTCAAGATCATTTGCAAGCAATTCGGTAGTTCTATTCGACATAATAATTTTCCAATTAGATAATTTATTATTTTATGATAAAGTATAAGTTTAGTTCATTAATTTTAACAGCGTGTTTGTCGACTTAACCATTTGATCAGACTAATATCTTGATAAAAGACTTTATAAAAACAAAGTCTTTCAGCTATATTAATAAATTTTATAGCAAATATGCATATAGTCAATCATAAGCAAACCTTACAC
>CAKMZG010000260.1:313-2671 GCA_929200335.1 uncultured Alphaproteobacteria bacterium
TCTTTTTTGCATTGACCTTCACAAGCCTTTCCATGGCAGAAAATATTAATAAAACGCCGGCAAAACAATTGTTTGGCGCTAAAAAACTACCGGCCTACACCAAACCAAAGGTGCATGGCTTCTACTCGAAAGGCTGCATTCAAGGCGCTATTGCCATCCCTACAGATGGCCCTAATTGGCAAGCCATGCGCCTATCACGCAATCGCCGTTGGGGACATCCAAAATTAATTAAATTGGTTGAAGAGCTTTCTAAGAAGGCCGCACGCGATGGCTGGCCAGGACTTTTGGTTGGCGACATTGCGCAGCCACGTGGAGGTCCAATGCTATCAGGCCACGCCAGCCACCAGATTGGGTTGGATGCAGATATTTGGCTTAATCCTATGCCGCGTCACCGCATGAGCTATCAAGAGCGTGAAAACACAAGCGCCATATCTATGCTCAAAAAAGGTACGCTCTATGTGGATAATCGTAAATGGACAAAAGCCCATGAGGCGCTTTTGCGCAATGCCGCTCAGTTTCCTGAGGTGGAGCGCATGTTTGTTCACCCCGGCATTAAAAAGAAGCTTTGTGATACGGTAAAAGGCGATCGCCGGTGGTTGCGCAAAGTGCGCCCCTACTACGGCCATCACTATCATTTTCATATCCGTATGAAATGCCCTTCTGACAGCCCAAATTGCCGACCGCAAGCGCGTGTTGCTCGCGGTACAGGCTGTGATAAATCTCTTGCATGGTGGTTCACCTCTGAACCTTGGGGTAAACCAAAGAAAAAAAAGAAAACAAAACCAGCTAAAAAGAAGAAGAAAAAGAAGCGCGCCCGTCGTTATAAAACGCTTGCCGATTTACCCAAAGCGTGTCGCTATGTATTGCGCGCTAAAGGCCCTACCAGCATCGACCAAGTTACCTTACAAGCACGCAGGGTAAAAACACCTGTTCAATCTTATCAAAAAGCTTTAAATGCACGTAAGGCAAAAAAATCTGGAGCTATTTCTGATCTTATTGAAGATAATTTTGACTTGAGCACAATTAAAGTTCCAACGCCAAAAGACAGACCCTATCAGCAATGAGCCTTTCTTAAATGGGACAGCTAACCCCTGTCCCTTTTAACCCACAATAGCCTTCTGGATTTTTTGCTAAATATTGTTGATGATATTCTTCTGCATAATAAAATTCAGGCGCCATCATAATTTCTGTTGTAATCGAACTTTTACCGCCAGCAATTAAAGCGGCTTGATATTCCTGCTTAGACTGCTCTGCTTGAGCCATTTGCAGATCATTGGTGCAATAAATACCAGATCGATATTGAGTACCAACATCATTGCCTTGACGCATGCCTTGGGTAGGGTCATGAATTTCCCAAAAAGTTTTCAATATACGGCTTAGAGGTAAATCATCTTCTACATAAACGAGTTTAACCACCTCATTATGACCCGTTAACCCTGTACAAACTTCGTTATAGGTTGGGTTTGGGGTTAAGCCACCCATATACCCCACGGCTGTAACCCAAGCAGGTAATTGCCAAAATTTTCGTTCAGCGCCCCAAAAACAACCAAGTCCAAGATATAAAATTTGTGCATTTTGCGGATAGTCTCCATGCAAATCGCGTCCAGATACAAAATGATTTTGCGCCGTCTCTAAGGGGGCATTGCGACCAGGCAATGCATTAGCTTTATCTGGCACTTGCATTTTAAATTTTAATCTATCAATTAAAAACATGGATGATCCTTTTTATTTTTTTACTATACACGATAGCGATCATAGGGAGATGGTCTTTTATGCCCCAATGCATAAAAAATCAGCGCTAGTACAAAGAATACAATAATAGTTGGCTGGCGTAAAACCCATTGCATAATTGGATTCCAAATAAAGGGGTGCAGATAATGCTCAATTATAGATTGAGTTAGATTAAGGCTTTCAAAATCAAGCTTATACCAAGTTTGCCCTATTGGCGTTAAAACTAAACGAGAGGCATCAATAGATAGAATCACATCAAGAACACCTGCAACCAAAGCGCAGGCTAAACACAAAAAACCAATAGCACGACAGACGAACTTCAACATTCTTATTACTCCAATGGCTATGATCTAAAAATAGATAGAATTTATATAGCCAACTTAATGGAGTTTATATCAAAATACCATTCTTTTTAACTGCACAATGGGGATATAGCATGTCACACAAAAGTGGTGCTAGAGGTTAATGGGTTTATATGAATTCAAAACGCCGCTCTAGATTCCTCAATTTGCATGAATAGTTCTAATTTAAGTGAATTCGCCTAAACGTAAAACTCACAAGAAGTGGCGGAGAGACAGGGATTCGAACCCTGGAGACGGTCACCCGCCTACACACTTTCCAGGCGTG
>CAKMZG010000261.1:0-154 GCA_929200335.1 uncultured Alphaproteobacteria bacterium
CCCGTCTCGTTGGTGAGCGGGTTATAGGGAATATTACAACCAAATGTCAACAACCAAATCAATAAAAAATCACCTTTTTTTGATTTTTTTGCATCTTTTTAAAATCTTAACAAAAAATGAAGGCTCAGAATTATAAAGTGACTTCGTTAATGGC
>CAKMZG010000261.1:164-2640 GCA_929200335.1 uncultured Alphaproteobacteria bacterium
CCCTAAATAACCGCAGAAAACTGCGGTTTCTCGCAAAATTAACAGATAAAGAGTAAAGCAATTTACTTCAGCTTTTTGCATTTCAAATCAAATGAAATGTAAAATTTCAGGTTATTCTCATATCCTCTAATTCAAAGCATAACACAAATTGAACTAAATTTCAAAATTGTTGAAGATATTTTTTAAATAGCATCAAAAAAATACAAATTTTCGCCAGATTTTTTCTATTTGATCATCCCAACTGCAATAAACAAAGGAAATCATTTAACCCCTTTGATTCTATTTAATTTGACTGCTATAGAAACTCCACATCGTAGGATCTATATATACATATATATGGCGGAGAGATTTTAAGGACAAATTGGATTGCTAAATCTAGAGCAAAACAAACGCAACAATAACGGGAATATCACCACAAAAGGTTTCGGTGAAGAAGACCCCATTACGTTATTTGATGACATGCGTAAACCTGATCGTCGACAAATCAGTGTGCGCTGGCTTGCCAGTGGCATTCTAGCTGTTTCAATTTCCACTCTATTAATGGGGGGCGCATTATATGCAGCCCTTGATGGGCGAGAGAAATTAGCACAGCCAGCTTTAAAATATTATCAAAGCGATAGGCAAAATACTTCCTCGAAAGTGGAAAAGGGAAATCGTGTTAACACAGCCTTATCTGATATCCCATCTTCAAAGAAAATAGTTAAAGCCTCTATCTTAATACAAGAAGACGGGCAGAATGTTATAAAACAAAAGCCATTTGGCTACGCCTCAGCACCATTGGCGGTATCTTATAAACCTAGGAATAAATATCCTGCCTTTAATGCACTATCAATTTTTTCCGCATCTAAAAATGATAACAAAGATAATGAAACGCAGCAATTTTATGGCGCAGATGTTGAAGATGATGTTTCTATTCAAACTGTTAAATTTCCTGAAAACAGTAACGACTTTGATACCAGCTCAAATTTAAAAACCAGTGATGTGGAAGAATTAGTGCGCAGCCTTGCCCCTGAAATAGCAGACGGTGATATTAAGCGCGCAGCACTACCCTATTTTGATCCTGCTCGTTTTGACATTGATCCTAATGCAGAGCGTATAGTAGCGGGCTATGGTATTCGCATTACAGATGCCAATGTTTCAGAGATTAATAAATCCGATCTTCTATATCAAAGTAAATTTATCTTTGAAGAAACTCTCATCCGCCTCGATTCTAAGAGAACCATTCTTGAGCATTTAAATGAGATAGAACAATCAGACAGAAATAATTTGATTGTTGAGGCTATAGAAAATGAAACCGGCAAGCTCTCAAAACGAGGCAATCACATTTTAAGGGTATCCTATCAAAAGACACAACAAACAGGAGAAAAAACCATACAACGGGTGGCGCTTTATAAAGGTGCAAACCATATGGTATCTATCGGCATTCGTGGTGACAACTCCATCCGCTATGTTGCACGTCCAACATCATTAAAAGAAATTGCAGAACTGGCCAGCGAACCTGGCGCCTTACCAACTGTATCCAAAGCAAATTTACCAAGCATATATGATGGGTTATATCGTGCAGGCATGAGCCAAAATCTACAGGTTAGCCAAATCAAAAAACTTATTAAAGTACTGGCCTCATCAGTTGATTTTCAGCGCCGCTCTGCAGTTGGTGATAAATTAGAGCTGTTTTATACCCTTGAAGATGGTGCAGAAATCCCAACTGACAAGTCTGACATTCTTTATGCTGCCATTACCTTAAATGGCCAAACCTATAAATACTATCGCTTTCAGGACAGTAAAACAGGACAATTTAATTATTATGACGAAAATGGCAAAAGCGCTAATAAGTTTTTGCTTCGTAAGCCTGTACCTACTGGCAAGCTTCGCTCAGGCTTTGGCCGTCGTCGACACCCAATTTTGCGCTATTATAAAATGCACTGGGGCGTTGATTGGGCTGCAAAACGTGGCACGCCAATTTTAGCAGCCGGCAATGGCACTATTGAAAAAGCAGGCTGGGCTGGAGGCTACGGCCGCCAGACCATCATTCGCCATGCTAATGGTTATAAAACATCATATAATCATCAAAGTAAGATTAAAGTAAAAAAAGGACAACGGGTTCGCCAAGGACAAGTGATTGGTTCTATTGGCTCCACAGGACAATCTACAGGCCCCCACTTACATTATGAGGTCATTGTGAATGGTAAAAAAGTGAACCCCTTAAAAATTCGCTTACCTAAAAGCTCAAGCTTAACGGGTGCAGCGCTTTCCAATTTCAAAGAAATGCGCGACAGCATTGATGAATTGCTACAAAAAGCTAATTCCAACACGATTGCTCTAAACTAAACTGGTGCTCTAAACTAAACTGGTGCTCTAAACTAAACGAGTGCACTAGAACATCATGCACCTAAAGGAATTCAGCTTGATGCTCTAGATTCTATTGTTTGTGCGAATAGTTTTAGTTTAAGTGAATTCACTTAAACGGTACACCCAC
>CAKMZG010000262.1:0-526 GCA_929200335.1 uncultured Alphaproteobacteria bacterium
AATGAATCGTTGCATTTTGGAGTTGCAGATTATGCCGCATCTCTTTGCGCAAGAACTACTATCATCGGTGGGGTTAATAAAAATTATGCAGTGCTCACAGATCCAATAAGTGGAAGTGATGAACGTCAAACTCACTGGGGAGATATGTGGCACCATGCGTTATCTAAGGTTGCTATTGCAGCTAGGGCAAATGGGTTACGCCCCGTTGATGGGCCCTTTGGCGATTTTTCTGATCCAGATGGTTATATAGCAGCTGCCAAACGTGCAGCCACTCTCGGCTATGAAGGAAAGTGGGCTATTCATCCTTCCCAAATTACTTTGGCAAATGAAATTATGAGCCCAGGCAAAGAGGAATTAGAACGCGCAAATCGTATTATTACTGCAATGGATGAAGCAGCAAAAGCAGGTAAAGGCGCAGTCTCGCTAGATGGACGATTAATTGACTTTGCCTCTATCAGACAGGCTGAAGTTTTGGTTAAAAAGGGACGGCAAATTGCGCAATAATAAAACTTAAGTGGGCAAATAG
>CAKMZG010000262.1:553-2621 GCA_929200335.1 uncultured Alphaproteobacteria bacterium
CCGGATAATTATTAAATTATTCGGGTATAATTTGACTTACGTCGATTATAAATTCTATTTGCTGAAATAAATTTCTAGAGTTGCTGCGTTTGAATAAACTCAAAGCGCCGCTCTAAATTTCCTGTTTGACGTGAGTAGTTCTCGTTTAGCTGAATTGACCTAAACGCTACACACATTAGGTTGCTACAACACGTTCATTTTTGATGGCAACCAATACAGAATTTTCTTTTATGTCATTAGAATAAACTAAAACTAATTCTTTAGCTGTAATGGGAATATGACAATCATGACAAAAATTCATTACATCCATAGTTTGTTCTGATAAAAGCAACACATTGCCAGCTTGTTCACATATTGTACGCAGTAATTCATTACTTTGACGTGCATTCATTGTGGTAAGATCAATAGGCATTTGCTCGTATTTAATTTGAAAATTTTGCAATTTTTTTAAAGTTTTTTCTTTAATGCCTTTGGCTATTAAATCACCAGTTTTTTCACATTTTTTTGCGCGAATATCCAAAACCATAACATGTTTTTGAGTATAAATAGATCCAATCACATTAGGATTAATACGCTTTGCAAGGGTAACTCCGAATTGAGTTTTTTCACAAATTACATTCATAGAAATTCTCCTTTAAATTTATACCGCCTTGGTAAATATTACGCTGCCTTGGTGACCTTTATATCATTCGCCTGTAAGAAAGTTTCTTGAGCTGCTGCAACGCCTGCCCCAAGCTCAATTTGAATGCCGCAATCATGCATTGCCATTTCAGCACCTGCTAAAGCTTGCAAAACCATAATTTCATTTAGATTGCCCAAATGCCCAATACGGAAAACTCTTCCCGCAACCTTGTTCAAACCAGCACCTAAAGACATATTATAACGATAATAAGCAGTTTTGATTACTTCAGCGCTATCAAAGTCTTCAGGAATTACAATTGCAGAAACTGTATTAGAATATAGGTTTGGTGTTTTTGCACAAAGCGATAACCCCCAAGCATGAACGCCGGCACGCACTCCATTTGCTAATCGAGTATGACGGGCTATTACATTATATAAACCCTCATCAAATATCATATCTAGAGATGCCCGCAAACCATGAAAGAGAGTTGTTGCAGGTGTGTAAGGAAAATGACCCGTTACATTTGTCTTCAGCATGTCATCATAACTTAAAAATGTACGGGGCAAATTTGCAGTTGCGCGACTATTTAATGCCTTTTCACTAACGCCAACAATAGCGAGCCCTGTGGGCAGCATAAATCCTTTTTGGGAACCCGACACCACAACATCGACACCCCAGCTTTCCATATGAAATTCTAGCGATCCAATAGAGCTCACACCATCAACACATAACAGAGCAGGATGGTCTAAATCATTTAATATATCACGGACAGCCTCGATATTTGAAACTACACCTGTTGCTGTTTCATTATGGCAAACAAAAACAGCTTTAATCTTATGGGCTTTATCCGCTTCTAAAATTTCTCTATAGCGATCAAGCGGTACGCCTAAACCCCATTCCTCTTCACAATGATGCACATTCAAACCATAACGTTGCGCCATATCCACCCATAAAAGGGAAAACTGACCAAAACTGCTCATTAAAACTTCATCGCCAAATGATAAAAGATTTGAAATTGCAGATTCCCAACCTGCGGTACCACTACCTGGGAAAATAAAAACTTCTCCATTTTCCAAGCCCATTATTTTTTTTACATCAGCAAAAATTGGCAAAGTTAATTCACCAAAATCAGGCGCCCGCATATCTTGCATTGATACATTTAATGCTTGGCGAATCTTATCAGGGATATTTGTTGGACCTGGGATGAAAAGTCCCGTGTTTCCAGAAGTATTTTTTTCCATAATCGACTCCTAAAGTTCAAATATTTCATTGAACTCTAAAATCTTAAATGAAAAAAATAGAGTAAATTAATGTAAATATGTATGTCTTGTAAATTACAAATATTACATATGTCAATTTTGTTAATTTTTGATCAAAATTTTACCTACAACAGGTGATGTCACGTTAACTTTCTATGGGCTGAAAAGTCGAATGTTGTTTACATAT
>CAKMZG010000263.1 GCA_929200335.1 uncultured Alphaproteobacteria bacterium
TCCCCAATCTCTGCCACGTTGCCAGCCATGTTGTGACAGATAATTTGCAATAGAGGCGAGAGTATCTATTTCGCTACGCCAAATATCGCGGCGGCCATTGCCATCAAAATCAACCGAATAATCTAAAAATTTAGAGGGCATGAATTGCGGATGCCCAAGAGCACCAGCCCATGAGCTTTTCATACTCTTTGCTGAAATATGTCCTTGTTGGACTATTTTAAGTGCGGCTAATAATTCTTGCTGAAAATAAGCCTTACGCCGTCCAATAAAGGCATGAGTTGCCAGCACATCAATGGCTTGATAGGGTAATTTTGCACGCCCATAGCCTGTTTCACGCGCCCAGATCGCCATGATTATACCCCGTGGTACGCCGTATTTTTTCTCAATTTTAGCCAAGGTTCGAGCATGCTTTTTAAGTTGCGCACGTCCACGAGATACCAGTGCATTTAAGCTTTTTTCACCAAAATAGCGCGACGGTGAACGAAATTCTGCTTGAGATTGTTTGCCCGAAGCTTTTTTGCCAGGAATTTGCAGGTCTGGCAATTTCCACAATAATTTAGGGCTTGCAAAAACAGTTTTATAGGTTTTGGCGTTAATACCTTGGCTTTGTGCCTGCTGCCATAAATCATTATTTAGCCATTTTATATATTCGGCAGTGAGTTGTTGTTTGCTTTGGGCATGGGCAAAACTGGGTATGATTATAAATAGACAAAGGCCTGCCATAATTGCAGACGTTATCTGAGGTGCAGATGTTATCTGGGGTTCAGATGTTATTGAGATATGGGGTTTAATATACCAGTGTAAGAATCGCTTTAAAAAATGTATCATACAGCATAGTAACTATAAAATTGATCTTGATAAAGATGCAGCATTATCATCGACGCGAAATATTAAGAATGTAAAAGTGAGATTTTCTCACCCAAATTTTTGCAGCCAGTGTTTGTACTCAGTCTTTAGTAGAGCGAAGTAGGAAATCTGGCACATGATCGCCAAAGCCAGCCTGTGCATTTTTATTTGATGAACGTTTTTGACGTGGGGCAGGCGCTCTGGTTTGTGCTGCAGTTTCGCTATGTAGGTGCGCGTCTGATTCAGATTTATCTTTTGACTTCGCGGTAGTTTTTGCTGTTTTTTTATTTTCAGTTGTTTGCTTTTTATCCGTATTGCGCTTGCGTCCACGAGTTGGCTTTTTGTCGCCATCCTCATTAGATTGTGCAGCTGCGCCATCAAGCCACTCGATTTTTTCATCAATCAGTTTTTCAATATCTGCAACTAGATCCTTTTCGCGTGGACGAACAAAAGTGAAGGCTGTGCCCTCACGTCCTGCACGGCCTGTTCTGCCAATGCGGTGGACATAATCCTCTGCATGGGTTGGCACATCAAAGTTAAACACATGGGAAACATCAGGAATATCTAAGCCGCGCGCTGCTACATCTGACGCTACCATGATGGAAATGTTGCCATCACGGAAACCTTGCAGCATCTTGCTTCGGGAATGCTGATCCATGTCCCCATGGAGTGCGCCAACGGAATATTCATGACGCTGTAAAGATTTATACAGATCAGCCACATCGCGTTTACGATTACAAAAGATAATGGCATTTTTTAAATCATCGCAGCCATTAATCAATTCGCGCAATTTTGCACGTTGTTCATAATCTTTCTTGCCAACAGCAACTAAACGTTGTGTGATGGTTTTTGAGGCAGAAGAGGTGGCTGCAACTTGCACTTGAACAGGATTTTGTAAAAACTGGTCAGCCAATTTTTTTATCACTGGCGGCATCGTTGCAGAAAACAACAATGTTTGGCGCGTAAATGGGATCATTTTTAAAATGCGCTCAATATCAGGGATGAAGCCCATATCTAACATTCGGTCAGCCTCATCAATTACAACAATTTCAACAGCTTGCAGTAAGATTCTACCACGATCTATGAGGTCAATTAAGCGTCCTGGAGTTGCAATTAAAACATCTGCGCCACGATCTAACTTTTTGATTTGCTCTTCTATGGATACGCCACCAATTAGCAGAGAGACGTTGATCTTATGATTGACGCCATAGTTGATGAAATTCTCTTCAACTTGCGCTGCTAACTCTCTTGTCGGTTCCAAGATAATGGTACGAGGCATGCGTGCGCGTGCGCGTCCTTTTTCAAGCAGTGATAGCATTGGTAGCGTAAAAGATGCCGTTTTACCTGTGCCTGTTTGTGCAATGCCTAAAACGTCACGGCGTTGTAATACATGGGGGATTGCTTCAGCTTGAATGGGGGTGGGGGTTTCATAACCCTGTGCTTCTACAGCAGAGAGTACCTTGTCACCTAGTCCTAGATCGGAAAACTTCATATGGAAAATATCTTTACAGGGTAATTGAACTAACGCTACCACTTGGTCCTATGTACTTCTAATATTTTATAAAGTTAATATCCCTTTATAAAATTTAGTGACCCTGATTTTGAGAACCTCGGGGCATTATTGAATTTGCTTTTATAAGCTTGACGTAGTGATAGGCAATTTGCAGTAAAATGTCAATTGCTTGCTTATTTTATGGGGAAGGGGAAGGGCTTTCATCTAATTTTCTTGCTTATATGTAAATTTAAGTTTGGGGCTGTCCCAGATAACTAA
>CAKMZG010000264.1:0-732 GCA_929200335.1 uncultured Alphaproteobacteria bacterium
CATCGAGATTATACGCGATTTGCGCCTTGGTGCCTTTGATGTGCTGGTGGGAATTAACCTGCTGCGTGAGGGTTTGGATATTCCTGAATGCGGTTTCGTGGGCATTTTAGACGCCGATAAAGAGGGCTTTTTGCGCTCTGAAACCTCTCTGGTGCAAACCATTGGCCGTGCTGCACGTAATGTAGATGGCCGTGTTATTTTATATGCCGATAAGATCACAGGTTCTATGGAGCGGGCTATAAATGAGACCGATAGACGTCGCGAAAAACAAGTGGCCTATAATGAGGCCAATGGGATAACGCCAGAATCTGTGCGCAAGCAAATTGGCGACATTTTAGACAGCGTCTATGAAGGCGATCATGTGCGGGTAGAAACTGGCTTTGCAGAAGAGGGTGCCTTGATTGGTAATAATCTGAAAAGCCATATTGAAGGACTTGAGAAGGATATGCGCGCGGCAGCTGAAGATTTAGATTTTGAAACTGCTGCAAGGTTGCGTGATGAAATCCAACGCTTGCAAGCCACTGAACTTGCTGTGCTGGATGATCCGCTTGCGCGTCAAACTTCGGTTGCACAGGCGGCTGGGCAATATGCTGGGGACAAAAAATATGGTGATGCCGCCAACACCCCTTCGGGTGAGGGTGGCGGCGGCAGCGCAAAACCTAAACGACCTGTTGCAAGGTCTACATTAGGGAAACCTGGTCAACGCGGCGGGTTTAAAAACAATAAGGGTAA
>CAKMZG010000264.1:742-2055 GCA_929200335.1 uncultured Alphaproteobacteria bacterium
ATTAGCATTTTGTATTTTCAAAAAATCTGATTACACATCTTGTGCTGTTTCTAAAATTCAAGAATTTAAATTTAGATGGTTTGGGCATGATTCTCACGTATTACATGAAAGGGAGATACGAAAAGGCATGCCTCCTTATAATTTCATGGATACAAAAAGAAATTCGCACAAATTTATGCAACAGTTAAGTGATATTGTTGAAGAGATGCCAATGAAAGTAATCGCTACTGTAATTAATAAAGAAAAACATAAACGTAAATATGTTGATCCACATAATCCTTATTCTATAGCCCTATTGTTTTGTATGGAACGTGTAATTCGGTTTTTGAAATCTAAAGAACAAACTCAAAAATTAACACATATAGTTTTTGAAACTAGAGGTAAGCAAGAAGATAAAGATTTGGAATTAGAATTTCGCAGAATTTGTGATGGAGATAATTATGTCGGAGAAATAAATTTTTTGGATATTGTTTTTGTTGATAAAAAGGCAAATTCTACTGGATTGCAAATTGCTGATTTGATTGCGCGGCCTATTGGATTGCGTGTCTTAAGGCCAGAACAGAATAATCGAGCTTATGATATCATAAAAGATAAATTTTATTCTGATGAAAATGGAAATTATATGGAAGTTGGCCTAAAAATCTTCCCTTAAAAAGCGAAAGGCCCCGAGAAACCCGAAGCCAAGACGCCGACTGGGAACCCCCTGTCCACTTACAATATAGGATAAAACCTATAAACTGTCAAGATAATTGAGGGTCATTTTGGGTGGTACATGGCATCAAAAGCCACTGCTGAATATATTTAATAATGCAAGGTTTTAGTTTTTTATTCAATTAGTGTTCAATCTATTGTATGGTTGCATAAAATTTTTGTTGGGAGAAAAAATGTCAAAAAACGTCTATATCTTGGGTGGTGGGCAAACGGATTTTTCTAAAAATTATGCCCGTGAGGGGCTTGGTATTGAGCATATGATGGGCGAGGCCTTGGATAAGGCGCTTGTGGCCTGTGATTTGGACGTGGGAGATATTGAATCTGCCCATGTGGGGAATTTTGTTGCTGAATTGTTCAATAATCAGGGGCAATTGGGCGGTATTTTTGCTAATTTAGATCCAAAACTTTCTGGACTTCCGACCTCGCGTCACGAGGCTGCTTGCGCTTCGGGTTCAATGGCGCTCTTGGCTGGTATGACTGAAATTGAAGCGGGGCGCTATGATCTTGTCTGTGTCATGGGCGTTGAAATGATGCGCAATGTATCTGGAAAAGAGGGGGCTGACCATCTGGCTTGTGCAGCTTGGGCAGGCAAAGAATGGCAG
>CAKMZG010000264.1:2065-2610 GCA_929200335.1 uncultured Alphaproteobacteria bacterium
GAACAATGCCTCAAAAAGTGCGGATCCAATACCTTGGCCGCGCGCCTTTTCAGATTTAGTGGATGTATATTCACAAAATTACGGTGAGGTGGATTATCAACATTTGGCGGCGATCTCTAAAATTAATTATGAAAATGCCAAGCAAAATCCCAATGCTCAAACCAGAAAATGGGAAATGGCAGATGAGAAATATGGCACTAATGATGAATTAACCCCGCCTATTGAAGGGCATATTCGGCGTTCTGATTGCAGTCAGGTGAGTGATGGTGCGGCAGTTGTGTTTCTAGCCAGTGAGGCATTTGCTAAAACATATGTGGATGCGCGGGATAAAACTCTGGCAAATGTGGCGTGTATTGAAGGGTGGGGTCATAGAACCGCCCCCATGTTATTTGCTGATAAGATGAAAGAACGCAGCGCTAGCCCTTTTATTTATCCCCATGTAAACGGAACCATTATGGATGCCTTTACCCGTGCTGCTATCAATTCGCCGCTTGATCTGGATTTGATTGAAACCCACGATTGTTTTTCCATGAGCGAATATATGG
>CAKMZG010000265.1 GCA_929200335.1 uncultured Alphaproteobacteria bacterium
AATGCCGCTCTAGATTCCTTAATTGGCGCGAATAGTTCTCATTTAAGTGAATCCATTTAAATGCTACACGCGTTAGGTTTATCTTACTTTGCTGCATCTATCAGTGCATAGGCGTTTTCGCTTGCCCAATTGGCAGGGCCATGAAGTACACCTAAAGCGCAACCTGATTTTCCTACTAGCAGCGTTGTTGGCATGCCCAATGCTAAAGTTTGCTTCTTTAAAGCTATAAAAATATCTGTGGTTTCATCGGTGTAAAAAGGTAAATATTTAAGTCCAGTTTGTTCATAGAAGCGTTTGGGCTTATCTATGCCTTGGGTGTCAATATTTACGGGTAAAACACTAAAGGCATCATCTGCCTTGTCTTGTTGCAACTTTTCCAGTGCTGGCATTTCCTCACGACAAGGCACACACCATGTCGCCCATAGGTTTAATAAGATCGTTTGGCCTTGAAAATTCGCAAGGGTAATATCTTTACCTGCTTTGTCTTTAAATTTTAGTTCGGGCAATTGGCGTGGTGTATCAAAAACCTGAAAACCAGCCACTTGGCCTGTTGCTAAAGGTCGTAAAACCTCTAATTTAGCTGTTGCAACGTCATTTTTCTCGCATTGATTAGCAGCTAAATCCTTGCCATTACCCTGTAATATAAAGTATAGCCCTAGAGCGCTAATTATAATGGCGCCAAGGATATATAAAAAGCGTTTGCTGACAGTGGTAGATTTGGGATTAGACAAGAGTTTCTCCTAAAATTAAATAGACTGTTTTAAGGGATTTGATATGACAGAACAAAATGCAAAAAGCAATTCAATGTGGGGTGGACGGTTTTCTGCTTCTCCTGATGCTATTATGGAAGAAATTAATGCCTCTATTGATTTTGACCAAGTGCTTTATACACAAGATATCGCTGGTTCTATTGCTCATGCCAAAATGTTAGCGGCGCAAGAAATTATTTCTGATGATGATGCCACAAAAATTATTGATGGTCTAAACACAATTTTGCGAGAAATTAGTGAAGGTGAGTTTAAATTTTCACGCGCCCTTGAAGATATTCACATGAATGTTGAAGCAAGGCTGCGTGAATTAATTGGCGATAGTGCGGGGCGGTTACACACAGCACGTTCACGTAATGATCAAGTTGCCTTAGATTTCCGCCTTTGGGTAAAAGAGCGCTTAACTGATATGGATGGGGCGTTGACAAGTCTTATCGCAGCCTTTTTGGATAAGGCAGAGGCTAATTTAGAGACATGGATGCCTGGCTTTACTCATTTGCAAACGGCTCAGCCAGTGACTTTTGCTCATCATTCGATGGCTTATGTGGAAATGTTTGCCCGTGATCGTTCTCGCGTTCGAGATTGCATTAATCGTCTTGATGAATGTCCGCTGGGTGCGGCGGCGCTTGCTGGTACTGGATTTCCTATTGATCGTCATATGACAGCTAAAACGCTGGGTTTTGAAAATGGCCCAACTCGAAATTCACTGGATAGTGTTTCTGATCGAGATTTTGTATTGGAATTCATGTCTGTGATGTCTATTTGCGGTACTCACCTATCACGTTTGGCTGAGGAAATTGTCATTTGGTCAACGCCACAATTTAATTTTGTGAAACTCTCGGATAAGTTTTCAACTGGGTCATCCATTATGCCACAGAAGCGTAATCCTGACGCGGCCGAGCTTGTGCGTGCAAAAGTTGGTCGTATGAATGGTGCATTGGTGACACTTTTAACGGTGATGAAAGGCCTGCCTTTAGCTTATTCTAAGGATATGCAAGAGGATAAAGAAGCTTGTTTTGATGCTGCAAATTCAATTGCGCTTTGTCTATCTGCAATGCAGGGTATGATCAGTGATCTAAAAGTGAATAAAGAGGCCATGGCCAAAGCTGCTGGTTCTGGTTATTCCACTGCAACAGATTTAGCAGATTGGTTGGTGCGTGAACTTAATATGCCCTTTAGAGATGCCCATCATGTGACGGGTGCGACCGTTGCCTTGGCTGAAAAGAAATCAGTGGGTCTTGAGGCATTAACACTGGAAGACTTGCAATCCATTGAGCCGCGCATTACTGCTGAGATTTTTGATTATCTTTCTGTAGAAAAATCTGTGCAAAGTCGTATGAGCTTTGGTGGGACTGCACCAAAACAAGTGGAAGCACAAATTAAATATTGGCGTAAAACCCAGTAATCCTATAAAATGGACAAAAATAATAATTCCATTTTAGTAGGGGGACAATATGTCTAGTTTGGAAACCCATGTTTTTAAGTGTCGTGATGATAATTACGGCATATTAGTTCACGATGTAGTTAAAAATCTGACAGCAACAATTGATACGCCAGAAGAGGCGCCGATCTTAAAGGCTTTGGATGAAAAAGGCTGGAATCTGACTCATATTTTTAATACTCATCATCATTACGATCATGTGGAAGCTAATGAGAGCCTGAAGCAAAGGTTTGATTGCCAGATTGTTGGTCCCAAAATGGAAGCTGACAAAATTCCTGGTATTGATGAATTGGTTGCAGGATATGACCGCTTTAGCTTTGGATTGCACGAAGTCGAGATTGTTGATTGCCCTGGACATACACTTGGCCATATTGCTTATTAT
>CAKMZG010000266.1:0-2020 GCA_929200335.1 uncultured Alphaproteobacteria bacterium
AAGTTTCACCAATGGAGAGATATTCACTGGATTCAGTCTCAGAGATTGTACCATCCGCAAAAATAGTAGTGAGTTTAGCTAGTTTAGCAGTAGCGTTATCAATCGCTGTTTGTTGTTCTGTGGTGGCTGTTATGCCTTCCTCAGGTGTATTTGCAGTAATAATATCATTCAAACGCGCCTGCTCAGCAACAACAAAGCCGCTTTCATAAGCATCTGAAATGCCATCGTTATCACTATCAAGATCGTGAGCATCTGAAAAATCATCGCCATCGGTATCAACAGCATTTTCACGATAATTTAGGAAAAAAGACATTCCTTTTGCTGAAGTATTGTCATCTCCCCCATTTAAAACCGAAGTAACAACTGTAAATTGATCTATTACGCCAGCAACGTATTCTACGCGGCCTGATCCAGTAACTCGTTTTTGGCCTTCTCCACCTACTATATTTAAAATGGAATGCTCTGAAGCCGTATCTACTAATGTTATGCCACTCTGAACAGTGGATGAGGTTGGATTAGTAAATTTACCTTCACCAGAATCTTCAATTATTTCGAGCTTCTCACCATCTTTAAATGATGGGCCAAAGGCAATGCCTGCCCCTTCAATGTGCCTGCTAAATGTTAAATTTATCGTAATAGGATCATTAGGATTAGGCAAAAGCCCCAACCTGCTACTGCTTGTTTGAATTAATGGAGAATCCGCCGCACCAGCACCAGAAACTTCAAACGTTACATCTAGATCCTCAAGCTCTTTAATGCCTAATACATCACCTATATTTGATACTGTTACACCACCGGCTTGACGCAATTGATCATCCGTTATGCCTAAATCACGCCAATCTATTTCAACTTGCTCTATTGGAGATTCTAATTCATCAATGATGCCATCATTGTCATCATCGCTATCGCGAACATCTATAACACCATCACCATCAGTATCTTTGTCTGCCAAAACGCCATCAAAATTGCGCGCTTCAATTACAGTCGCTTCAACATCGCCATGTTGCAACTCAAGATCCCAATCACCGCCAGCGCTTTCAGCACCAGTTAAATCATCAGAGGCAGCAATATCTGCCCCCGTAGCAAGAGCAAGTGCTTCTGCAGCTGCTTGACCTTCTTCACCTTGGCCAAATTCACAACCATAGATAAGAATATCACCATCTTCAGTTAAAACATCGCGAATAGCTGCAAGCTCATCTGCATGTTCACCTTCAATGGATTCAGCCGTTAATTCGCTATCACCAAGTGACAATGAACCCGCAGAACCATGGGAAATAATATGAATGGCAGAAACTTCTTCACGACCCTCAAGGGCAGCAGCTATTTGCTCAACGCCATCGCTGCCACCATCAATAAACATAATCTCTGCGTCAGGATCAATACTGTCTAGTATCTCGCTAATATTTTCAATGGAATTATCAATAAATACAATTTCGTCTTGGCGATCTCTTTGTAATGGTGGTGCTATCGCATCGGCATCTAAGGCATCTGATGCTGTATCAACAGCATTGTGCGCTTCAATATAATCATTTGCCTGTTGCTCTTGCGTTGCACGCTCAGCTAAATCCGCCCCCGTTTCAGCTGCGGCAGCATCTAATAAAATCCGAGGCTCTAAATTTCTCAATAAAGGTTTTGAAGTTTCAGGAAGTTTTATCTTGCCATTTTCACTTTTGCTAAAAATAGAATTGAAAATACTTTTCATCTTAGTGCCACCTGTAATTATTGTTTATTGTTGAGCAAATCGTATCTAATACCCCATTTGTACTTTAGTCAAGTTTACCCAACGTTACCTCACGTAAGGTAAACTTAGAAAAAAATCAAGTGCTAAAGGGCAATATACAAGAATATTAAAGCCAGTTAAATGCGTATATAGTTGTAACAATATATAATATGACTTATCAGTTGAATAAATATTAAATACATGTAATTTGATGTATAAATTTGAAAAATGTCAATTATTACAAGTATAAATGGTTATTTTAATTTAATAAATATTTATGTGAATGGATGCAAATTATAG
>CAKMZG010000266.1:2030-2588 GCA_929200335.1 uncultured Alphaproteobacteria bacterium
TAAATTTTTTGTGAAGAGTTGCTGTAATTATATTTGACCCACCTTTTTGAGCTTTACAAATTAAAGCTTTAAAAACTTCACTTTGGTACAATATTGCAGACTGCAAATGCAATATAGGGTTCGTTAGATTGATTAGGATTTGGGAGACTAATTTAATTGGCAGAACGAGGACACTATAAAGTTTATTTAATGCGGTTCTTTTGGCTGATCCTGATCGCTTTAAATTTTGGCTTTCCAACAAAGGTTGCTTCTGAAACACTTACTGTAGAAGCTGTGCAAAATCTTGTTTTACGCCCATACGAGGTGGGGGAGAGCATCGGTGAGGGTGCTTGGGAATTAAACCAACCCGATGGACGTTTAGCTGGCTATGTTTTTGAATCCGAGCCACGGGCACCTTTGCCAGGATTTTCAGGAGCGCCCATTAATCTATTGGTGAGCATTACACTTGAGGGTAAGCTTATCAATGTAGATTTGGTTTCCCACAATGAACCTATTTTTGTGTCTGGCCTTGGGGAAGCAGCATTTCATAAATTTGTTGAGCAATACAAAGGGTTATCT
>CAKMZG010000267.1 GCA_929200335.1 uncultured Alphaproteobacteria bacterium
TGAGCAGAGATTGGTAACTCCAATGCCAATGAGACGGAATTTTGTGCCATCCAATTCTTTTTCAAGCATTTGCCGTCCTTCTTGAAAAATCCGATCGGCCAATTGTGTTGGGTCATCTAAAGAGCGATTGCGCGTGCGGGATTTGAAGTCGGATGTTTTCAGTTTCAAAACGATAGTGTGCCCAGCAATAGCCTTATCCTTTAAGCTTTGGGATACTTGCTCACTTAAGCGCCGTAAAATGGGAATAAGGGTTTCTCCACCCATGTGATCCACTTCAAATGTGGTTTCCTTGGAAACACTTTTCATCCCGTCATCACGTTTAACAGTTCGCTTGTCAATGCCATTGGCTAATTGTACTAAGCGTTGCCCCAGTACGCCATAGCGTTTCATCAAATCATCGGGATTAGCCTCTTGCAGGGCTTTGACATCATGATAACCGTCTTTTTCTAGTTTTTCGCGGGTTGCTTTGCCCACGCCCCAAATTTTTGATAGGGGTTGTTGGGCTAAAAAATTTAATGTTTCAGCAGCGCCAATGATGGAAAATCCACGGGGTTTATCAAGGTCAGAGGCGATTTTTGCTAAAAATTTATTGTGCGATAAGCCAATGGATACGGTGATGCCTATTTTTTCTTGGCATTGTTTGGCCATGCGCGCCAAAATATAAGCTGGCGGGTGCCCATGGAGTTTTTGAGTGCCAGACATATCCAAGAAAGCCTCGTCGATGGATAAGGGTTGCACTGCGGGGGTAAGGGCTTCCATCATGGCTCTTATTTGCCTGCTTACTTTAACATATTTTGCCATATTTGGTGGGATGACCACTGCATCAGGGCATGCCTTTTTAGCCAAATACATAGGCTGTGCAGAGCGCACTCCATGAATGCGGGCAAGATAACAGGCCGTTGCAACAACGCCGCGTTTGCCGCCGCCAATGATCAAGGGTTTATTTGCAATTTCTGGATTGTCGCGTTTCTCAACTGAGGCGTAAAAAGCATCGCAATCAATATGGGCTATGGTGAGATCAAAAAGCTCTTCATGGGCAATGATGCGCGGAGAGCCGCAAGCCTGACAGCGCGGCTTATCGCTTGTTTGATAGCTCAAACAATCGCGACAAAATCCCAAAATGCCATTTGGCTCAGCCATAGTTGTCCTTAATATTGCTCACGATTTGAGGTGCCGTTTAGAACCTCACGAGCTCTAGCAAAATCTTGTGGCTCAATGCCTTGATTCGCGCAAAGCGTTAAAAGTGATGGTTCATGGTTTAGAAAAAAATCCATTAATCCAACAAAAAAGCCTGGTTCTGCGGCCAAATTTCTAAAATCTTGTGGCTCTATCCCTGATAAGGCAGAAAATCGCTGCAATTCTTCCTCAGAAGTGGCAAGATGTTGTAAGGTTTGGAGGGCAATGGATTCAGCTTGGGCATAAGCTGCTTTATTATCGTTTTTTTCATTAATTGCCTTAAAAGGATCCATTTGTTTGTCTTTCGTCAAGGTTTAAAGGCTAGATTATAATTTACATCGGTGATGTTGATCACTACGTGATGTAATTACTACGTGATGCAATTACTATGTGATGGAATCGAAATGCATCATTGGTTTTTAAGCTTTATAGCACGTTTTAGAATAGGAATAGATATGGCTAAAACAATTTTGGTTGTTGAAGATAATGAACTGAATATGAAGTTGTTCAATGATCTTTTAGAAACTCAAGGCTACCGCGTCTTGCAAGCCACTTCTGGTGCTGGAGTTTTGGAATTTGTTAAAAAAGAAAAGCCAGACTTGATTTTAATGGATATTCAATTGCCAGAAATTTCGGGTCTTGATGTGACAAAAGCCTTAAAGGACGATGAAGAGGTGAAAACCATTCCAGTGATTGCTGTAACAGCTTTTGCTATGAAGGGCGATGAAGAGCGTATTCGCGAGAGTGGTTGCGAGGGATATTTATCAAAACCCATAGATATTCATCAATTTTTGGAAACTGTTAAGACTTATATAGCAAAATAACGCTAAACTCTTAGTTCAATCCATGAAAGGCGCAGAATTCTGCGATTTTTACTGGTTGGAGATAAAGATAATCCTTAATGGTAATGCTTTAAAGCCGTGGAGTAGCGTTTTGAGTGCACGAATTTTAATAATAGATAATGATCCTAAACAGCTTCATCTTTTAGAAGCCTGTTTGATGGCAGAGAAATATCAGGTGTTAACTGCTACAAGCGGTGAGGGGGCAATTGATATTTGCCAACGTGGGCAATGTGATCTGGTTTTAATCCAAATGATGGATGATGAAGACCAATCTGATGATCAAATTGATATACCGCAAGCTGCTGGGATTTCACCTTTTCAGCGCCAAGGCGAGAAAATGGATGCCATTGAAATCTGCGTCCGTTTAAAATTTCAACAAGCAACCTCGCATATTCCATTGATTATGATAGCGCGTCATGATGATTATACGCGCCGCGCCCAAGGGGTTGCTGCTGGCGTTGATGATTTTATCTATGCGCCTGTCGATGGACTTGAGTTGAGCGCGCGCGTCAATAGCCTTGTTAATTTAAAGCGCTTGATGGATGAGGTGGAAGCATTGGGAGGAGAGG
>CAKMZG010000268.1 GCA_929200335.1 uncultured Alphaproteobacteria bacterium
TCTCTAAAACCTGCAACACCGGTGTCAGTTTTAGAACCAGTGATTGATATGCTCGATTTAATTCTCATCATGAGCGTTAATCCGGGCTTTGGTGGGCAAAAATTCATCCCAGAAGCAGCAGGTAAAATTGCCCAAGCCCGCGCGCTTGCAGGTGATCGCAACATCCATATTGAAGTAGATGGTGGCATTACACCTGAAACTGCACCACTGGCAGTAAATGCAGGCGCTGATGTTTTGGTAGCTGGTTCTGCGATTTATAAAGGTGACGGCATAGAAGGTTATAAAACCAACATCTCAGCGATAAGAAAATCTATATAAAACAAAATCTTAAACGCAACAGTTAAACTTTAAGGAAAAGCAATGATCCCCCGTTACTCCCGCCCCGAAATGGTTCAAATTTGGTCACAAGAAAGCAAATTTCGTATTTGGTTTGAACTTGAAGCCCATGCCTGCGATGCCATGGCAGAAATTGGGGTTGTACCTAAAGAGGCTGCCAAAGTAATTTGGGAAAAAGGCGATGCTGCTACCTTTGATGTGGAGCGGATCGATTCAATTGAGCGCGAAACAAAGCATGATGTGATTGCCTTTTTAACCCATCTTGCGGAAATTGTTGGCGATGATGCGCGTTTTGTTCACCAAGGTATGACTTCATCGGATATTTTAGACACATGCTTTAATGTGCAATTGACTAAAGCTGCTGATCTATTACTTGAAGACATGGATAAATTACTCGTAGCGCTAAAAAAGCGTGCCCATGAGCATAAAGATGACATTTGTATTGGCCGCTCCCATGGTATCCACGCTGAGCCAACAACTTTTGGTGTAAAATTGGCTCAAGCCTATGCAGAATTTGACCGTTGTAAAGCCCGTCTTGTCGCAGCCCGTGAAGAAATTGCTACTTGTGCTATTTCTGGTGCAGTGGGTACTTTTGCAAACATTGACCCTAGTGTTGAGGCTCATGTGGCTGAGAAGATGGGGCTTGCCATTGAGCCTGTTTCAACCCAAGTTATACCGCGTGATCGTCATGCAATGTTTTTTGCAACGCTTGGTGTGATTGCATCCAGCATTGAGCGCCTTTCAACAGAAATTCGCCACCTACAACGCACAGAAGTCTTGGAAGTTGAAGAGTTTTTCTCAAAAGGCCAAAAAGGCTCATCAGCGATGCCCCATAAACGTAATCCAGTATTAACAGAAAACTTAACTGGCCTTGCACGCATGGTACGCGCATTTACAATACCAGCAATGGAAAATGTAGCCCTTTGGCATGAGCGTGACATCTCCCACTCATCTGTTGAGCGCATGATTGGCCCTGATAGCACCGTCACTCTAGATTTTGCCCTAGCACGTTTAACTGGTGTAGTTGAAAACCTTGTGGTTTATCCTGAAAATATGATGAAAAATCTTAACCAGTTTAAAGGCCTTGTGCATTCTCAACGTGTTCTACTCGCGCTTACTCAAGCAGGCAAATCTCGTGAAGATTCATACCGTCTTGTTCAACGCAATGCTATGAAAGTGTGGAATGATGATGCAGATTTCCTTACTGAATTGCTTGGTGATGAAGAAGTAACCTCTGCGCTAAGCGAAGAAGAAATTCGCGACAAATTCGACCTTGGTTATCATACCAAACATGTAGATACGATCTTTAGTCGCGTATTTGGCTAATTTAGTTTGCCTATAAATAATTGGTGCGCCATACTCTTCCAAATTAGGTTTAGGAGGAAAACATGGCGCGTTGGATAGTTTACTTTGAAGATACCCCTGCAATGCTATTGCACAGAAAAGCTATGGGGGCTGAGCATATCAAATACCTTGAACAGCACTCTGATAAAATTTTAATCGGCGGTGGATTACGCAATATCCCTGAAAGCCCTTTTGTTGGTGGTTTATGGGTTGTGGAGGCAGAAAACTATGACGAAGTTTTGGATTTAGTTGTAAATGATCCTTATTTTGAGCCCAAACACCGTACATTTAAAATTTTAGCTTGGGGCAAAGCAATTGATAAAGCGGTCACACTCTAAAAAACTTATCATTGCGGCACTATGTCCAAAGCCTTCCCCTTTCTTTACGCTATAAGGTGCATAATTTTTCAAACCAAAGGTAATAGAAATATGAAAAAAATAGTGCTTTTTATTCTTGCTCTCATCATCCTTGGCGGTGGCGCATATTATTACATGCATAACAAGAATCATGGGCATCATGGGCATCACGCACACCATGGCAACCATATGAATATGGAAGAAACAAAGATTGGCAATCTTACGATCACCAATACGATTGCCAAAGCAACACCCGAAGGCGCACCAGTAGGCGCTGGCTACCTAACCATCAAAAACAATGGTAATACCGCTGATATTCTGATCTCAGGCAGTGTTGATTTTGCTGATCGTGTAGAGATTCATGAGATGAAAATGGACGATGATGTAATGAAAATGCGAGAATTAGAAAATGGCCTCGAAATTCCAGCAGGTGGAGAAGCTGTTCTTAAACCAGGCGGCTATCATCTAATGTTTATGAAAATGAAAGAACCACTAAAGGCAGGTGAAATG
>CAKMZG010000269.1 GCA_929200335.1 uncultured Alphaproteobacteria bacterium
AGCGTACACCGCGCTTACGCAAAACACCGCGTGTATCTTGATCAAGAGCCTTCACATCCTCAGCAATTTCCGTGCGAGGCACAATGCCGAAATTCTCATAAATACGAAAAGCCACACCGCGCGCTAGCCCTTGCAATTCTTCAGCACTTTTAAGATCAATGAGCGGTTTTAATTCCGTCTCAGTAAAATAAGATATCCAGCGCTCAATACGAAGCAAAACACGCTCACGCAGATTGCCCGATAATTGATCATCCGCTAACAAGATAATTTTAGGCTTCAAAACCTCATCACCTGCAGTTGCCTTAGCGACCACATCACCATTCCAGCGCACAGCACCATCTTGGCCTAATATAAAATCTGAATTTGCACTGGCAATTAAGCGCTCTGCACGGGTTTCAATTTCACTAGACAGCGCTTTTTGCGCAGCCGTCTTCGTGGTTTTGGCATCTTGCCCAGCAGCTGCTGGATCAGCTACAAACCTTAGCCCATTTAATTGCCCCACATGATGTCCTTCGACTAAAACATCACCAGTTTCAGTTATTTCTGCTTCAAGCATTGCGTTCTCTCGTAAGCGTTTCATTAAAACACTAGTCCTGCGGTCAACAAACCGTTTCGTCAAGCGTTCATGTAAAGAATCTGATAGTCTATCCTCAATTTCCCGCGTTTTTTCTTGCCAATGCGTCGGATTTGCAAGCCAGCCTAAGCGATTTGAGATAAATGTCCAAGTTCTTATATGGGCTATTCGATTAGAAAGAGTGTCAATTTCCCCGTTCATATTATTGCATTGGCGCACCTGTTCGGCAAACCATTTTTCATCAATATGACCAAATTCCGTTATGTCTAAGAATAATCTGCCTAAAAGCTGAGCATGATTTGCAGGAGCAATACGGCGATAATCAGGCACCTGGCAAATTTGCCATAGAAGCTCAACTGCCCTTGGCTCAATTGCTCTTGCAAAAACTTCTCTATCTCGCACAAGATTTCCAAGAGCAGTATAATCAACCGATGGCGGCGCTTTAGCTAAGCCAATACGCGTTGGGGCAACATCCAATGAATTGAAAAGCGCATCAAGGGATGAAAAATTTAAATCAGAATTACGCCATTGGAGGGTTTTAACAGATTGGAATTGATGAGTTTCTAAAGCTTCAATCAAAGGATCTTCAAGAGGTGTAACACGCCCTGTTACGCCAAAAGTGCCATCTTTGGTATGACGACCTGCACGGCCGGCAATTTGAGCAAACTCCGCTGCTGTCAATCTGCGACGTTGATAGCCATCAAATTTATACTCCTGCGCAAAAGCCACATGATCAACGTCAAGGTTCAATCCCATGCCCACAGCATCCGTTGCAACAAGAAAATCCACATCACCCGATTGATAAAGCTCAACCTGAGCGTTGCGTGTTCGCGGTGATAATGCGCCTAGCACAACCGCAGCACCTCCGCGTTGACGGCGAATCAATTCCGCAATCGCATAAACTTCATCGGCTGAAAAAGCCACAATGGCAGAGCGTCTAGGAACGGCTGATTTTCTTAGAACCTGCCCAAGTCAATATTGACATTCTAGGCTTTGAGATCACCTCAATGCCTGGCAACAGATCTTTCAACCTTGCCTCAATAGTGGATGCACCAAGAAATAAGGTTTCTTCTCGACCTCTTAAACTTAAAATTCGATCTGTAAAGACATGACCACGTTCAAGATCAGTGGCTAACTGCACCTCGTCAATGGCCACAAATGCCACATCCATCTGTTGTGGCATAGCCTCAACGGTGCAAACATGAAACCTTGCATTCTTTGGAGTGATGCGCTCCTCACCTGTAATTAGCGAGACCTGATCCACACCTACTTTTTCTACCACCCGACCATAAACCTCACGGGCTAAAAGGCGCAAAGGCAATCCAATTAAACCGCTAGAATGGGCAACCATCCGCTCAATAGCCAGATGGGTCTTACCCGTATTGGTCGGCCCCAAAATAGCCTTAACACCGCGCCCGCTATCCGGTCGCAATTTGGGAATCATTGATGTGCCTGTATAATTTGGAGTTTTGGCAACCATGCTTTAGCAACCCATAGAATAAATTTAATCTCAAATATTATTCCACTTATGCCGCTTCCAACTCAATAAAACAAGCGTCCATCATGCGTTTAAAGCCAATTCAAACAAGTTGTAAGGTTTATTTCCAATTATCCTACGTTTTAAAATTACACCACTTCGCGCATGTAGAGTTACCAAAATTTTTAGACCATGCTTATTATTTGCAACAACAAAATAGCGGCCGCGTGCCAGTAATGGTGGTTCACAGGGATGGATGTTTTTTCGATTAAGCATATGCCTAATCATTCGCAAGGATAAATATTTAGGCTGCTTTATCTCTTGCTCTTGGCGCCTAGGCTTAATTTTCAAACCACATTGAGCACTTAATTTATTTAAATGTAATAAGGCAGGGTTTTCATCTACTTCTAATGGATTTTTGGTATTAACTACGGTTTTTGTTCTTACTTTAAGCTTTGTCACGACTCTCGCCTTCAAAGCCCCATGATG
>CAKMZG010000270.1:0-303 GCA_929200335.1 uncultured Alphaproteobacteria bacterium
TCTAAAACGGACACCGGTGTTGCAGGGTTTAGAGATACGCCACATTTTTTGCCCAGAGCTTTGATCATTTGTAAGCCGCGGTGTAAATGATTACCAGCCTCAGTATGAACCGTAATTAAATCAGAACCCGCTTTAGCGAAGGCTTCTAAATATGGCTCATAGGGTGAAATCATTAAATGGGTGTCAAAAAATGCATCAGTACGAGGGCGAAGAGCAGCGATTATATCTGCGCCAAATGAGATGTTTGGCACAAAATGACCATCCATCACATCTAAGTGCAGATAATCTGCACCCGAATTGAGC
>CAKMZG010000270.1:313-2079 GCA_929200335.1 uncultured Alphaproteobacteria bacterium
ATCACATCCAGATGTACCCAATCGGCACCAGCTTCAATAACATCTTCAACATCTTGTCCAAGATTAGAAAAATCAGCAGCTAATATAGAGGGGGCGATAAGAAGAGGGCGCGTCATAGCATTTTCCTTTATACAATACGGAATTTGCATGTGATCTATCACACTGCCCTATGGAGCGCAATTGTAAGGCGCTATACAAATTATTATGCCCACAGTTTATGGTTTAAAGAGCCCCTAATACCGTATCCACATGACCTGGTACTTTTACCTTGCGCCAAGCTTTAACAATGGTGCCATTTTGAATTATGAAGGTAGAGCGCTCTACTCCCATATATTTACGGCCATACATGCTTTTTTCAATCCATGTGCCATAGGCATCTAACATAACTTTTTCTTCATCGGCAATGAGTGGCACACTCAAATTATGTTTAGCGATGAATTTTTTGTGCATTTTTATGGGGTTTGGAGAGATACCAAAAACAATTGCACCTAATTTTTCAAATTCAGCCTGTTTTTCAGTAAATTCAATTGCCTCAGCAGTGCAGCCAGAGGTGTTGTCTTTTGGATAAAAGAAAATTATGAGGGTCTTATCTGCATGATTTGCAATAGAAAAATCAGCCTCTTCTTCCATGCCTGCTGCAATATAGGGGAGGGTGAAATCTGGCGCTGCTTTGCCTTCTAAATGATCAGGTTCATTGCTTGGTTTCTTCGCCATTTTGCTATCCTTAATTTAAATTTATCTTTTACCATAAATTGGTCAGAATCATTTAATATATGTACCGTGACAATAAAATTTTAAACAAAATAGAATTAGAAAGATAGAGGTTAAAAGCGGAGTTTTCGTCGTTAATTTAAAATGATATGAGTTTTGTGCTTTGAGAAGTCACCTAATGTAGAATTTACTGTGGGTATTACGTTTGCTACCTTTGTAATCATATCATTTAAAACCATACTATATGTTAGTCCCTTTATTATTATGCTCCAATTTGATTCATTGAAATGATAAACAAAAAAAAGCCAGCTAATCATTTGCATCATTTGCCTTCTGCAAAGGGAAGTGATGGTAATCCTGTACATTGGCGAAAATCGCGCCATAGATTAAAGAAAAAACATCATTTCATTCAATGGCTAAAGATTTCTCTAATGGTTGCAGTTGTGGGAGTTGTTTGTTTAGGCATTTATGTTGTGCAACAATCTAAAAATGGGGTGGTCTATGATCTTGCACAAGAAAAATTAACACGAACGGTCGCCAATTTATCTGGTAATAAAATTGTCCCGAGTTTGGGCAATGCTGAGCTGTCATTCGGTGATGGCAGTTTGGTTAATGTAGATTTCTCTAAACTTGATTTAAAAGCTTCTGATAAAAAAGAAGATCTTTTGACCATTGATAAAATTTCTATGGGCGTTAGTGCATTATCTTTATTAGCAGGTACGGTGGATTTTAACAGTATTAATCTTGAAAATGTTGCTTTAAACCTTCCGCCAAAATCTAATGTTGTTGATGACACGGTAAATAATGATTTCAACGCAGATTCAAACATCAACTTAAATGCAATTCTTTCGGAAATTTATCGTCAATTGGATGGCGTATTTAAGAGGCTTGAAAACAGCAATCTTACTCAGGTTACACTTGATGATGTTCGCATCGAAGGTTTGAAACAATATGGGATGAATTCTGATGTCTTAGAATTGAGACAATTAAAGGCAAGTAAGCCAAGTTCAGATGTTCCCTGGGTTTTGAAGGCAAGCTTTAATGAAAACTCCAAA
>CAKMZG010000270.1:2089-2501 GCA_929200335.1 uncultured Alphaproteobacteria bacterium
ACTCCAAACAATGGGGTTTCAATGCCAAATGGTCAGTCGCTGGCGGTGAGGCTAAAAAACTCGATATTTCCATCAGTAATTTTGTTTTATCCGAACTTTTGAATGATGATTTTTCCGATCCTAAAGTCTTGGCTTTAGATGGAATGGCAAGCCTTAATATGCAGCTTATTTATCAACAAGATGGGCAGCCCATCGATGCAACTGCTCAATTTTATTTGGGAGCAGGAAAGTTACAATTGCCGTATGAGAGGACAAGAGAGTTTGATGAAGCGATTTTGGAGTTTGACCTAGATTTAGATGATAATTCGGTTGACCTTAACCCATCTCAATTTATTGCAGGAGATAATAAAATATGGTTTCAAGGGAAGGTAAATTTTGGTAAGGATAAAAATATCCATTTTGATCTTTCAAC
>CAKMZG010000271.1 GCA_929200335.1 uncultured Alphaproteobacteria bacterium
TCATGAGTGCACGCTTGATCAAGGTTTCTGGCATCATGCAGCGCGAAGGCATCGTTACCCATGTAATTGCAAGGCATATTGTAGATATGTCTCATCTTTTGGATGGTTTGGATGAGGCCACGGGCTTTGAACCTGCTCAGGCTTATGGGGATGAGGTAAACCACACTTCACGATCTGATTTACGCGGTGATGATGCGGTGCGATTTTTAAAGAACGAACAGACTAAACAACAATCCCGCGTCACCCAGCGCCATCCTCGTGATCAAGCCAAAACTCTATTCCCATCACGGGATTTTCATTAGAATCTTGTAGCAATATATTGTATTTTATGGGTGACGAGACGCTTGCATGCGATCATGTAAAATACGCATGATCTCAACACCATATTCTGTTTCTCTGTAATAAACCATGTGGCTCATTAATGAATATTTACGGTACCCTTGTCGTATATTATTGCTCAAAATCCCTGATTTTGGATTGTTGGCCAATAAATGATATGCATTTGTAAATCTATCAAAGTAATCATTGGCTTGATCAAGTCCCCATACAGAGAATGAATATAACCAAATAGCTTCCATATCTTCCTGAGCTTTAGGAGCTAGCCTATATTCAGTTTTGCTTTTGGGCATATTTTGCAGCCATTTCTAATTTGAATTGTTCAGCATCAAAGGGTTGTGGTTCACCGCTTTCTTCTCCTTCAACTAATGCAGCTCGTATGGCTTCAATATTTGCTATATTTGACTGATCTCGACGGATAAGGTCTCGAATATACTCACTGTCATTGGTGAAATTACCAGCATTTATTTGGGCTTTAATCCATTCATTTTGTTGTTCAGTAAGCGTTATAGTCTTGCGTGTAGTGCTCATTGCTGACCCTTTAAATGCTTCAATAATCATATAATTGGTGTAATATAGCATATTATTTAAAATGTTTCAAATAGAGTATCATCTATATTTTGTATTCATTTTCTGTTTAGCTTGTTCCCAAATTTGATGAACATTGTGATTACTTACACCACTTTGCTCACCTGCAATTAATGCAGCACGAATGGCCTCTATTTCTTGTAAATCATCATTCTTTTGATTGTTATGAGCAGTTGTATTTTGTTCGGTTTCAGACATGACTATTTTCTGTATTGGTTAATCTTGTACTATTCTAACGTAGGTTAGGTATATTCATCAAGTATCAATGAAGCCATTGGTTCCTCCATGCAATTACAATTTATTTAACATAGCCAATTGGGTAATGAGGCTATAAAGTCCAAGGATTGATAGATTGCTGTGTGTTATCTCATATAGAATAGTGCGGATATTTGCCTTTACCTGCTCATTATCATTCCTGATATATGAAAGATCTAATACGCGTTTTTATGTTTGGCTTTCCAGTGATCCAATCATTAACAGCGCCATTGATGAATTGAATATGCATAAATTTAGCATTGCATCCTAACATCTCTATTAGACAGTTTCCCCCAAATCAAAACCCTACCTGCAGTTTCGATAGTGCATTGCCAAATGCATTGATAGTTGCGTTTTAAACCATTCAATAAAGGGAAGTTATAAGGCTTTCTCCTAAATGAGTTGCTGATGAGATGGGGCTCGCAAGCACCGTCTAATATGAAAGGTCGGACAGGATTTATTTCCCCTGACCAAAATGGCCATTCCTCGCGGGACAAATAAATCCCGTCTCTCCCTTCTCCGCTTTGCTTCGCTCCACACCGCCAAATGGCGGTGCTCCGTCATATCAGCCTTTGTGCTTGCCAAATGATCCCCATCGCAACTCAAATAGGAGAAATACAATGACTACCAACTTTATTAAATTTGAAAACGACAACATCGAACAAGCATTTGGCAAAGGCAATATCGTCACTCTAGACCTCGACATTGAATTGGAAGCCCAAGTCAACAATAGCGATAGTGCAGATGCACCAACCCACCGCCTATATTCTTTTTCACCAAAGGGACGCAAAGTCGAAGTTGGCGGTATCTGGAAACGCCAAAACAAATCAACCGGTGCAGATTATTACACCATATCAGTTCGCAGCTTTGGTCAGATTTTTAGAGCAAATCTCGGGCGCTATCCAGAACAAGATGATGTGTCACTTCAATCCATCATTCCCTGGACTTCATAATCCCTAATTACCAAAGGCTGATCAGTAAAATGATCAGCCTTTTTCACAGGAGAAATAAAATGGCTAAGAAATTTGATATCCACCAACATATTACAGACGGTATTATTAAAGCATTAGAAGAAGGAACACCCCCATGGCAGAAACCATGGACTGGCAGTAAACCAACACTTGGTTTACCAAAGCGATCAACTGGTGATTATTATAGAGGCATCAATATGATCTGGTTATGGCTTGTTGCCGATGAGCACAATTATATGTCTCAACATTGGTTTACTTATAAGCAAGCTCAAGAGCTAGACGCTCAAGTTCGCAAAGGTGAAAAATCAACACGAGTGATCTATTATTCCACCATAGAGCGT
>CAKMZG010000272.1 GCA_929200335.1 uncultured Alphaproteobacteria bacterium
CGCTACTTTAGTCAGTTAAAGAAAAGATTTTTTTGTAATCCTGACAATAATAAAATACTTAATTATGGTTTAAAGCCAGTTCATGCATTAAAGGATTTATCGCTTGACCGTGAAGTATATAATATTTTAAATAGTTAATACTACCCCTCAAAACTCTCAATAGCGCTGCTCACTTCCAACCATCTTTCTTCTGCTTGCGCCTTTTCGCCTTCCACTTCGCCACGTTTATTGGCGATGGCGGCGATTTTTTTCGGGCTATATTCTTTCGGCGGGTTGGCAAGCACGCGGTCGATTTTATTTAAATCTTGATCGTGTTTGGCAATCTCAGCCTCTAGCTTTTTCAGCTCCTTGCGAAGCGGTTCGATTTTCTTGCGGGCTTGAGCGGCTAGGCGGCGGCGCTCTTTGGAGGACAGGCCATCATCTGGCTTATCTTCAGAGTCACTATCATCAGCATTAGCTGCATTGGGCGCAAGCTTATCATTGGATGGAATTTCGCCGCTTAAAACCAGCTTGCGATAATCATCCATATCACCCTCATAAGGCGCAACTTTGCCATCATGGACAAGCCAAAGGCGCTCGGCAGCCCCTTCCACCAACATGCGATCATGGGCGATGAGAATAACAGCGCCTTCAAAGTCGTTCAGAGCATCCAATAGCGATTGTCGTGTTTCAATATCCAAGTGGTTAGTTGGCTCATCAAGAATAAGCAGGTGCGGCGCATCAAGGGTAATCAATCCCAACATGAGACGCGCCTTTTCACCACCCGATAGGTCTTTAACCTTGGTCATCATCTTATCTTTGCCAAGGCCAAATTGTGCAACTTTCGCGCGCACTTTACTCTCTGGCATTTCTGGCAATTTTGCCCGCAAATGTTCATAAGCATTTTGCTCTGGCACCAGTTCATCCAATTGATGCTGAGCAAAAAACGCAATGCGTAATTTGCGCGCGCGGGTAATGCGCCCACCCATGGGCTGCAAGCGCTCAGAGATCAGCTTAGCAAAGGTGGATTTACCATTACCATTGGAACCGAGAAGCGCGATACGATCATCATGGTCAATGCGCAAATCCATGTTTTTTAAAATCGGTTTGCCTTCCTCATAACCAACCGAGGCGCTTTCCATGTTGATGATAGGCGATACGGCCTCATCCTCAGGGGAGGGAAAGGACAGTGGTACAAAACTCTCATCCACTGGTGGGGCATCTGATGACATTTTCTCCAAAGCTTTCAAACGACTTTGAGCTTGGCGGGCTTTCGATGCCTTAGCACGAAAACGCTCGACAAATTTTTCCATATGCTTTCGTTTGTCTTCTTGCTTTTGGAAAAATTTCTCGGCCAATTCGCGCTGTTCTGCCATGGTCTTGGCAAAAAAATCATAATTACCCTTATAGCTGGTCAATTGCTTATGGGATAAGTGAACAATAGTGTTGCACACTTTATTGAGCAGATTTCTATCGTGAGATATAATCAGCACAGTATGGCGATAGCGCTGTAAATAGTTTTCCAGCCATAATGTGCCTTCCATATCGAGATAGTTGGTCGGCTCATCGAGCATTAAAAGGTCTGGCTCATAGAATAGTACGGCAGCCAAAGCCACGCGCATACGCCAACCACCAGAAAAATCAGAACAGGGGCGCTGTTGGGCCTCGTGATCAAAACCAAGGCCACCTAAAATTGCGCTGGCGCGTGCTGGTGCGGAATAGGCATCAATATCGTTTAAACGATCATGAATTTCTCCGATGCGGGTGGGGTCTGTTGCAGTTTCAGATTCTTCCAAAAGCTCAAGACGCTCTTTATCAGCCGCCAGTACCACATCAATGAGTGATGTTTCGCTAGAAGGCACTTCCTGTGCCACTTGGCCTATGCGGATTTTCTTGCGCAGAGAAATCTCACCGCTTTCAGGGGCATATTCAGCCGTTAGCATTTTAAATAGGGTCGTCTTTCCCGTGCCATTGCGTCCCACGAGGCCAGCTTTTGCACCGACTGGGATATGGATGGAAGCATTTTCAAACAGCGAGCGACCCATCATTTTGAAGGTCATATTATTGATCTTTAACATGGGCGTTGTTTGACTGGTTTTCAATAAAATTGCAAGGGGGCTTGTGAGCTAATTTTAAAATGTTAAGATGGTAAATATTTAAAAAATCGAAAGGTCAGATAATGACGCGAATTCTTTATGGTCTTGCAGGCAGCGACAGATCTCGGGCATTTTCACCCCATGTGTGGAAAATTCAAATGGCATTAGCACATAAGGGATTAGATTTTGAGTTAAGAGCCCTAAATTTTGCTGAAATAAAAGACATGGAAGGTGGGGGCTTTGCCACTGTGCCACTTCTTATTGATGGCGATGAAAAAGTGATTGATAGTTTTGAAATTGCTAAATATTTGGACGCTACTTATCCAGATAAGCCTTTGATGGGCGGGCCTGCTGGCATTGCAATGACAAATTTTGTTCAAGCTT
>CAKMZG010000273.1 GCA_929200335.1 uncultured Alphaproteobacteria bacterium
AAAACCGCCGCCGAGAAGGCCCCTTCCGCCATACCAGCGAAGATATTGAACGCGTAAAAGCAGTTCCAGACACCCCGCAAACCAGAGCGCCAGCCTATAAGCTTGCTATTAACGATGTGGATTTCATGTGCAGCGAAGAGCTGCGCCCAATCCGTCTACAGTTAGAGCTTCTAAAGCCAGAAATTTTGCTTCAAGAACAAGGCATAGAATCAACTGTTGTTTTATTTGGCGGTGCACGCATTCCAGAGCCTGGCGGCGAGGCTTGGGCTGCAAAAACTGAAATTGCCAAAAAGAATTTAGAAAAAAATGCTAAATTCTACGATGAGGCTCGCAAATTTGCTCAATTGGCTTCTAAAGAATCGGCAAAATCTGATTATAGTGAATATGTTGTGGTAACAGGCGGCGGGCCTGGCGTTATGGAAGCTGGCAACCGTGGCGCTCAAGATGTTGGCGCACCATCCATTGGCTTAAATATTGTTCTGCCTCATGAGCAAGCCCCAAATGAATACGTTAGCCCTGAGCTTTGTTTCAATTTTCACTATTTTGCCATTCGTAAGATGCACTTTCTTATGCGTGCTGCAGCAGTTGCTGTTTTCCCAGGCGGCTTTGGCACAATGGATGAGTTTTTTGAAACCCTCACCCTTATCCAAACTGGCCGCATGGAGCGCGTTCCAGTTTTGCTCTTTGGGAAAAGTTTTTGGGAGCGCGTCATCAATGTGGAAGCTTTGGCTGAAGAAGGTACGATCTCACCTGATGACCCCGACCTCTTCCATGTGGTGGATAGCGCCGCAGAAGGTTGGGATATTATCGCCAAACATTATGGGTTAGAAAGTTAAATACAAAAAGGCGCTTGCTGTTTTCTCAACAAGCGCCTTTTTTAATCTCTATCGGCTTATAACCTATTGGCTTTTAGGCGTTGGCACAGTTGTGGTAGTATTAGTACCTGTAGACGTTCCTGTCGTAGCAGCAGTTTGTGCCTGAGCTGCCGTTGCAGCCTCACTAGAAGTATTAGCCGCAGCATCTCCCGTTGGCTTGACCGTAGGTTTAGCCTTTATTACCTTAGCTCTTTCAGATGCGAAGGGAGCAAACTTACCAATTATTTTATCATTTTGTTTAAAAAGGTTTCTCGCGCGATCATAGCAAATTATGCCGCTAGCTCCTTGAAAATTCTCGCACTCACCATCGCGCACAAAAGCCTGAGTTTTACCCTTATAAAATTTGATTGTATTATCAGTGATGGTCGCAGAAATAGACCCTTCTGAATCAAAATGGGCAAAGCCTTGAATAGCGCTAGGATCTAGCGTTTCTTTTTTAGCTGTGGTTTGACAACCCAACAGTCCCGCTGAAAGCATTATCAATGCTGTAATTTTCAACCCTATTCTCATCTTTACCTCTTTACAATTCCATGCAAGAATTCTCTATTGATCTACCATAGAAAGCCTATGTGGCAATTACAAGACCATAGTTTTAAGGTTATGTGTAATTGGCATAAAAAAAATAAATTGTTGTTGCAATACTGATCATAATAACAAAACTCCGAACCCAACTCTGGGGCAAATGTCGTGAAATACGCGCGGCAAAATATCCACCAACCACCACACCAATGAGTGCTGCACTACCCTCCTTCCAAGCAATAAGGCCATCATAAGCAAAAAGCACGATAGCAATTATAGATACCGCTGCTGAGGCCAATAGTTTAATCCCATTCATAAGATTAATGTCCTGATAGCCTGCTAAGGCCATATAGGATAGAAGAATGATACCAAGGCCAGCATTAAAAAAACCACCATAAACGCAAACTAGGAAGAACATCCCTAATAAACTCCAATTTAAAATATGCGTTGCCCTCGTGCCACGCAAAGCATAATGCTTTAACATGCCATTTAGCTGTCCTCCAAAAATAAACAAAAGCGTTGCAAAAAGTAAGAGCCATGGCACAACACGCTCAAAGCCATCTGCTGAAACCTGCGTTAAGCCCCAAGCGCCGATAATGCCACCCAATAGGCTTATAGCTATAATTTTAGGTAACTCTTTTTTATGGGCAAGTAACTCAGACTTAAAGGCAAATGCGCCGCTTAAATATCCTGGACATGCTGCAAATGTATTGGTGGCATTGGCAATAATTGGCGGAATGCCTGAAAATACCATAACAGGAAACACAATAAAACTGCCCCCACCTGCAAGCGAATTAATTGCACCGCCCAAAATACCAGCTGCAAAAAGAATGAATAAATCCATTAAAATACCCAAATTCATTTGTAAGATTATAATGATAATGAACCATATAGCATTTTAAAATGCCAGTGATGTTTTTATATGAAAAAGACCTTTGCATAATAAGAATTTTATTGAACTGAATAGGAAATAGCCAAGCGAAAACCGCAGAATATAAGGAGGTATTTGAGGATCGGAGCAAGTTATTGACGCATTCAGGCACGAAGTGTCTTCAGGC
>CAKMZG010000274.1:0-1418 GCA_929200335.1 uncultured Alphaproteobacteria bacterium
TACTCGAGTCTTATAAAGACAAAAATATTCCGGGTATGAAATGGTTGTTCGCTAGCGGAGCACATCTACACAATGGGTTTTTACACGAATGGGTAGTAAAAGGCTATTTAGGATTACTATTTTTTATTAGCATCATCTTGCTCCCTTTTAGCTACTTTTATCAGATAATAAAAAAAACCAAGTCCTCAGATCAAATAGTTTTAGCCACTTGCGGCATATGGGCAATAATAACATTTGTCATATTTAACTTAACGCAAGTAACGTTCGCTCATAATAGTGGAGTAATTGCTTATTCGTTTATTCTTGTTTTTGTATGGGCTGCATCGTATAAGATGAAGGCGTGATGATTGATCACACCATCCAACTAGGCACCGTTTGATCGTTGACTTGGCCTAAGTCGGTGAGTTTTGTAGTTTCGAGTTATTTCTAATATAATTAATTTTAAATTCAAAATATTAAAGACTTCGAAGAAATAATGCTTTCTTTAAAAACATTCAAAATAATTGTAGACTCTACACCACTAATTTCCATTGACTTTATTGTACGCAATAAAATTGGACAAGTTTTATTGGGCAAGCGAACGAATAGCCCGGCGCGAGGATTCTGGTTTGTACCGGGAGGTAGAGTTTTAAAAAATGAAACTTTAGAGTCAGCATTTCAACGTCTAAAAAAAAGTGAATTAGGTAAAGCAAGGATAGACTGCAAATTCAAAGGTATTTATCAACATATGTATGATGATAGTTTCGTGGGAAGTTATGTGTCTACTCATTACATTGTGTTGGCTTATGAAATGCTGTTTGATACTGCTGCCATTGAAGAGTTGCCAACTGAGCAGCATTCAAATTATAAATGGTTTAGTGAGTCAGAATTATTAGAAAGCACTTATGTGCATCAATATACAAAATGGTATTTTCAGTCCAATACTGCAGCAGATGCAGCGTTTACTATATAAATTATTAGGAAATTAAATGATCACCCCTGTAATTATGGCTGGCGGGTCAGGCTCTCGTCTTTGGCCTTTAAGTCGTTCGCTCTACCCTAAACAATTTTTACCATTAACAGGTAAAAACACAATGTTACAACAGACTTTAGACCGAGTACTCTCTTTGGGCGCGGCTTCGCCATTTATTATTTGCAATGAAGAGCATCGTTTTATTGTTGCGGAACAATTACGTATTGCAAAACAAGCTGGTTCAATCATATTAGAGCCTGTGGGTAGAAATACAGCCCCCGCAACTGCTTTAGCTGCACACATTAATTTTAATAAAGACCCTCTGTTATTGGTTTTAGCTGCAGATCATGTGATCAAAGATACAAGAGCGTTTACAGAGGTCATTAAACAAGCTATTCCACTTGCAGAGCAAGGTAAGTTAGTGACGTTCGGAGTTGTCCCTTTAGAAGCTCATACAGGCTATGGT
>CAKMZG010000274.1:1428-2450 GCA_929200335.1 uncultured Alphaproteobacteria bacterium
TAGAAAAACAGCCGAAAAATACCTTGAAAATGGTCAATTTTATTGGAACAGTGGCATGTTTTTGTTTAAAGCAAGTCGTTACCTAGAAGAGTTAGAAAAGTTTAGACCGGATATTTTATTATCTTGTAAAGAATCCCTACAAAACAAGTCTCAAGATGATGATTTTATTCGAGTGGATGATAAAATCTTCGAAAAATGCCCCAGTGAATCAATAGATTATGCTGTGATGGAAAAAACTGAAGATGCGGTGGTAGTACCCTTGGACGTCGGTTGGAACGACATTGGCGCGTGGACTGCATTATGGGATGTTGAGACAAAAGATGAGCAAAAAAATGTTGTGTCTGGTGATGCAATGCTTGAAAATACAACCAATAGTTTCATCCACGGAGGAGATCGCCTAATTGCTGCTGTAGGCCTTGATAACGTGGTCATAGTAGATACAAAAGATGCTCTATTAGTGGCAAAGAAAGAAGATGTGCAGGATGTTAAAAAGATTGTTGAAAAGCTGAAGTTAGCCGATCGTTCTGAATGCAAATTGCATCGTGAAGTGTATAGACCGTGGGGTAAATATGACTCTATTGATAAAGGAGATCGCTACCAAGTAAAGCGTATAACCGTGAATCCTGGTGAAAAGTTATCAATTCAAATGCATCATCACCGAGCGGAGCATTGGATTGTTGTATCGGGCACGGCAAGCGTGACTAATGGTGACACAACATTTTTAGTCACAGAAAACGAGTCAACATATATTCCCATTGGAGTCATCCACGCATTAGAAAACCCAGGGAAAGTGCCTCTAGAAATGATTGAAGTGCAGTCAGGCTCATATTTAGGTGAGGATGACATTGTTCGTTTTGAGGATCGTTACGGTCGAGCATAAGGAGCCCAAAATGTCAGAGCATTCAAAGCTTGTTAGCGCAGCGGTTATCGCACAAAGTGGGGTCACTTTTGGCACCAGTGGCGCTCGCGGTTTAGTCACTCAACTCACCGCTGATGTTTGTGCAGCCTTTGCCGTGGCATTT
>CAKMZG010000275.1 GCA_929200335.1 uncultured Alphaproteobacteria bacterium
ATATGCAACAAATTTATTTTATCGAAACCCAGAAATTATAAATCAGAGATTTGAAGGAATTTTATTATGAACGTTATAGTAGACATGCCAAAATTATCACAAAATCAAGATTTGGCATTTACCTTTTTTGCAGATGGGTTAGAGGCCGATGATATGCGTCCGATTTCTTTTTCTGGTTCAGAAAATATTTTTGGTCTTCATCATTTTGATATTGAACTGGTTTCTCATAAACCTAATATAGATTTACATGAGCTCTTAGATAATAAATGCACCTTGACCATTCATCACAAGTATCAAGGTGTGAGACATATCTCTGGTGTTATTGCAGAGGTGGAGCGCGGGGATGAAGGTGCACACCGCACTTTTTATTCTGTCGTATTGATGCCAATACTTCATCGTCTTAATTATGGTTCTGATTGCAAAATTTTCCAACAAAAAACAGTACCAGAAATTATCAAAGCAATCTTGAAAGAACATGGCATACAAGATGTAAAATGGACTTTAGCTGGTGATCACCAGCCTCGGGAATATTGTGTTCAATATCGTGAAACTCATTTGGAATTTATCTCACGCATTGCAGCAGAAGAAGGTATCTTCTTTTACCATACACATGATGCAAATGGAAAACACACTTTGTGCTTTTTAGATGATAGTCAACTCTCACCGAAACTCGAAATATCCGAGAAATTAACCTATAATCCAGAAGCTGGCGGCAATGTAAAAGGTCCTTATGTAAGCAGTTTCCGTTTTCGAGAGAGGTTGCGCTCTACTTCTTGGACACAGCGTGATTATACATTCAAAAACCCACCATATAATTTGCAACATAATCACCGTGCGCAAGAAGATAATGGCTCAGCTAAAGACTATGCCATGTATGATTACCCTGGCCGCTATAAGAAGGATGCGGCGGGCAAACCCTTTACCAAACATTTGATGGAAAGCACAAGAACAAGTGCCTCTAATGCAGAAGGTCAATGTGATAATATTGATCTTTGTGTGGGATTTAAAACGAAGTTAGAAGAGCATCAGGACAAACGGTTGAATATCAACTATCTGCTATTGGCGGTTGACCATCGTGGGGAGCAACCCTCTGCTTTAGAAGAAGAGGGCGGCGAAGGTGGCACATTCTATAATGCCAGTTTCCAAGCCATGCCGACGCGGCTACCTTACAAGCCACCACAGAAAGATAGGCCATTGGTTGATGGTCCTCAGATGGCGCATATTGTTGGCCCTCCGGGTGAAGAGATTTACTGCGATGAACATGGCCGCGTGAAGGTTCAATTCCCGTGGGATAGATATGCCAAGGGCGATGAACATTGCTCATGCTGGATCCGCGTTGCAAGCAACTGGGCTGGCACCATGTGGGGACACATCGCTATCCCGCGCATCGGCCAAGAGGTCATCGTCGATTTTCTTGAGGGAGATCCAGACCAACCCATCATCACAGGGCGAACATATCACGCGAGGAATAAATCACCATATACGCTACCTGATCATAAAACCAAAATGGTTATTCGTTCTGATAGTCATAAGGCAGATGGGTATAATGAAATCTCATTTGAGGATGAAGGTGGTCAAGAGAACATCTTTTTCCATGCTCAAAAAGATATGACGTTTAAGGTTTTAAATAACCGCGCTAAACGCGTTGAGAATAACCAAGTTGAGAGTGTTGGTTCAAATAAAAATATTGAAATCGGTGGGAACCATGCTGAAAAAATTGGTGGTTCGATGAATGTAACGGTTGGTGGTGGATCAGGTGGTGCTCTCATGGGTGCGCTTGGTGCTGTACTAGCTGCTGGTGGCGGAGATGGAGCCAAGGGCGCAGGTGCAACAGGCAATCCAGCAATTGGAACATTTATGTCTGGCATTGCTGCCGCTGGGGCATTGGCAGAAAGTGCATCAAGCAGTGGTAATTCTGGATTTAATGCGGCTGGCGAGCATTTTCCTGAAGCAGGTAAAGCACAACAAAGTGCTGCTAGTACTATTGGTGGTATTTTATCAAAAATTATGCCGATGTCTGGTATTTTGAATACGGTTATTGAGAAGTTTTCATCTACCACGATTGGTATAGCAGAAACCAAACAAATCGGCGCTATGAAGAATACCTCAGTCGGGCATACGATGACAACTCAAGTGGGGAGCGAACAACACACCACTGTAAAAAAGATCGCTACTCATTATGCAGGTAAATTATTTCGAATTAGTTCTGATGATACATTTGAAGGTGCAGCCCAAAAGAATTGGAAGATTAATGCCGGCGATACTTTAAAGATATCAGCACCTGGTGGTTATATTGAGATTAATAAAAGTGGCATTAAAATCCGTGGCTTAAAAGTAGACATTGAGGGTAATGCAATTAATTTCACATCTGGTGGCAAAGGCGAAGGTTCACAATGTTTAAGGGAAATGGCAAAATCATCAACGCCATTTGTGAGGTAATCCAATGACT
>CAKMZG010000276.1 GCA_929200335.1 uncultured Alphaproteobacteria bacterium
CATCATTGCCTTTGGCATGACAATGATTATCATCTCGGGTGAGATTGATCTTTCTATTGGTTCTGGAGTTGCGTTATCGGGTTGTGTAACCGCTTGGGTAACGCGAGAACTTGTTGATATCACAGGCCCTGTTATTGCCATCATACTAGGAGCAATCACAGCAATAATTTTGCTATTTGCCATTGGAATTTTTACCGGTAAATTACGTCAGCTTTTTAACATGCCAACCTTCATTACCACCCTTGGCCTATTAACCGTTTTATCTGGAGCAGCAAACCTAATCACTGGTGGTTTTCCAATAACCAGTTTCCCATATAAATTTGCATTTTTGGGATCTGGCTTCTTGTTTGGTATTCCGTTTCCTGTTTATATTTTTATTGCGGTTTTCTTCTTCGTCTATTTTTTGATGAATTATACAAGTTTTGGGCGCTCAATTTATGCAGTTGGAGGCAATCTTGAGGCCGCACGTTTATCTGGCATTGATGTTTGGAAAACTAAAACCTTAGCACTAGGCATCACGGGCATATTTACAGCCATAGCAGGTGTATTGATCGCTTCCCAAATTTTATCAGGCAGTGCAACCGCTGCACGGGGTTGGGAATTAGATGTGATATCCGCAGTAATTATTGGTGGTACAAGTCTATTTGGTGGCAAAGGAACTATAAGGGGCACATTAATTGGTATCTTATTTTTGGGTATCATTGTGAATGGTATGACACTTTTAAATATTAGTGAGTATTGGCAATATGTAGTGCGTGGCGGCTTGATAATTGGTGCAGTATTGCTTAATCATATATTGGAAAAATATTCGACAGCTTAGGATAAGAAATGTTATGAACGACATTCAATGTATAGCACCTGTTGGTGATATTTGTGGAGAGGCTGCAACGTGGAGCGCAGAGGAAAATGCAATCTATTGGGTGGATATCAATAGATTCTTAATTCATCGATTTTCCTTAGAAAATCAATCTACAAAGAGCTTTCAATTTGATGAACCTGTGGTTGCCTTATCCTTAACTGATATTACAGGGAAAATGTTAGTGGCACTTTCCTCCCAGTTGATATTTTTCTTTCCAGAAAGTAATGATAGAAAAGTTTTAGATGTGACCTTACCTGATTTTCCTGAAGCCAGATTTAATGATGGCAGGAGTGATCCAAACGGTGTGTTTTGGATTGGCTCTATGGGAAATAATGTAGGTAAAAATGGTGAGAATCTAGATGTTCAAAATGGCCTTGGAAAATTATATCGTTATGAGTATGGTCATAAGTTAGAAGAGGTAGAAACTGGCATTGGTATTTCCAATACACTTTGTTGGTCACCAGATCAAAGTCAGTTTTATTTTGGCGATACTTTAAAAAATGAAATTAGAAAGTACCCTTTTAACAAGCAAAATTCTACTCTTGGTAAGGGTAAGAGTTTTTTTAAAAATTTTGATCGCGGTTTGCCCGATGGCTCGACAATGGATAGCGAAGGTTATCTGTGGAATTGCCGTTTTAGTGGCAAAGGAATTGTTAGAGTTTCTCCCAAAGGTGATGTCGATAAAATTATAGAAATGCCTGTTGAAAACATTACCACTTGTACATTTGGCGGCGAAAATTTATCAACGCTTTTTATTACTACCGCAAGCGTAGAAAAAGTACTTACAGATCGTCTAGCAGGCAGCCTTTTTGCAATAGAAACAGGCATCCAAGGCATGAGTGAAAATAAGTTCAAAACTTTGAGCTGAGTTTAAGTTAAATTAAACGTTTAATCTTTATGGGATAATATAAATCCAATAAAATAAATTAGCAATTTTACATCAATATTGATGCAATAAAACAAAAGGAAATATTTAAATGAAATTAATGCGTTTTGGTGAAAAAACAAACCGTAAAATCCCTTGTGTTTTTGATCAAAATGGAGCGGCGCGCGACGTCAGTTCTATTGTTACAGATTTTAATCCAGAAACCATCTCACTTGAGTTGCTAAATGAATTAAAAAATACAGACCTAGAAAAATTACCAATCGTTGATACAAAAGGCAAACGTATAGCACCACCTATTGCCCAACCTAAAAATATTTGGTGTATTGGATTGAATTATTCTGATCATGCTGAAGAAGCAGGCATGCCCATTCCCGAAGAACCAATTTTATTCAATAAATCATCAAGCACCTATTGCGGTGCATATGATAATATTCTTTGGTCAGAGCAAATGACTAAACTAGATTGGGAAGTTGAGCTCGGTATAATAATTGCCAAACCAGCTTTAAACATTAGTAAAGATGAGGCATTGGATCATGTTGCAGGCTATGTGGTCGTCAATGATGTTTCAGAGCGTGCATGGCAAATCGATCGCGGCGGCCAATGGGTGAAAGGAAAAAGTTTTCCAAATTTTTGTCCAACAGGCCCAGTGTTAGTGACCAAAGATGAAATTGAAGATGTTCAAAAC
>CAKMZG010000277.1:0-741 GCA_929200335.1 uncultured Alphaproteobacteria bacterium
CAAGAACTGTTCAAATTGAATCATTTTATATGACGTAGGCTATATTTGTTGCTGTGTGGGATATTGCGTTATTTGGTATAGCGCCAACGGTAAGTTCAATCTTAGGGATGATTTTAATCGCAAGTGCTGGCTTGTTGGTTTTAAATAGCAAGCCGAAAGAACTGAAATAGTCTACTATTTTTTAAATATAAAAAAAGCCTGCAACTAATGAAGATGCAGGCTTTAAAAAGTCTATTCTAAAATGAGTTGGCTTATGCGCTGCGGCGGCGGCGATGTCCAAGACCCATTTGTTTAGCCAATTGAGAGCGGGCTTCAGCATAGGCTGGCGCAACCATTGGGTAATCAGCAGGTAGACCCCATTTTTCACGATATTCTGCTGGTGAAAGGTTATAATGGGTTTTCAAATGACGCTTAAGGGATTTGAATTTCTTGCCGTCTTCAAGGCAGATAAGGTAATCTCTAGCGATTGATTTTTTTATTGGTACTGCAGGATTTTGTTTTTCAAAATCTTGGCTGCGTTTTGCTGAATATAGTTGGCCAAAAGCAAGATGCACATTAGAGATCAGGTTTGTTAGATCATCTGATGGCACTTCATGGTTTGATACATAAGCAGAGACAACATCAGCTGTTAAGCTGACCAGTAGTTCGTTTTTTTCTTCAAATTCTAAATTATCCATATTTGCCCCATAGATATTAATATAATTTATGTATTGCAAAATATTATTGCAAAATATTATTGTA
>CAKMZG010000277.1:751-2399 GCA_929200335.1 uncultured Alphaproteobacteria bacterium
AATTGCCCAATACATAAATATTGCTCAAGTGTATGTGAATACACCAATTAAGTACATCATACCCTAACAATCATATATTAATAGTTTATTGATCGCTATAGTATCATTTATGTATGAATTACATAGTAATCATATTTTTAAATTTTGCAAGACTAAATATAGTTTTTTTAAGTAAACAGTTGTATTATTCATAATAAAAATTACAAATAATTTCTATTTATATACTTTATACTTATAAGAACATTACTTTTAATTGGTGCAATTGTCCTGTAGATTTGGCTGAATTGCTAAACTTTACGTAATTATACTAGTTTGCCATGACAATGTTTGTACTTCTTGCCAGAATTGCAGGGACATGCTTCATTTCGCCCCACCTTTCCCCAAGTTGTCTCATCATTGGGATCACGCTCTTCTGGTATAGCTTTATTGTTACTTGCCGTTGCAATCTGTTCCATTGCCTCGAAATTTGTTTCCATTTCTGGCAATTCGGGCTCAGGGGGCGCTTCTTGTACCACTTCAACTCGCATCATCTGCGCGGTTACAGTTTGACGGAAGTTGCTCAACATAGATTGAAACAACTCAAAGCTTTCTTGTTTATATTCATTAAGCGGATCACGTTGGCCATAGCCACGGAAGCCAATAACGGATCGTAGATGATCCAGATTAACCAAATGCTCGCGCCATAAATGATCTAGCGATTGCAGTACCAGTGATTTTTGAACGTAGCCCATTACATCTGGGCCAAAGCGCTCAGCTTTATCCTTATAGGCGACATCACAGGCTTCAATCATTCGGCTTTCGATAGCTTCTTCATCGATGCCTTCTTCGTCCGCCCATTCTTTAATAGGCAGATCAACATTAAGTGATTCTTGCGCAGATTCAGTTAAACCCTCAACATCCCATTGCTCAGGATAAGCTTTTTCAGGGATATGGCGTTTTACAATATCCTCAATCACTTCATCGCGCATTTCTGCAATATCTTCGCTGAGGTCTTCCGATGTCATCATTTCAAGACGTTGATCAAACAATACTTTACGTTGATCATTCATTACATCATCAAATTTCAGCAAATTCTTACGAATATCAAAATTGCGTGCCTCAACTTTACGTTGGGCTTTCTCAAGTGCTTTGTTGATCCAAGGATGAATAATGGCCTCGCCTTCTTTAAGGCCAAGTTTTGTAAGCATACCATCCATGCGATCTGAGCCAAAAATACGCATCAAATCATCTTGTAAAGATAAGAAGAATTTAGAGTGGCCTGGATCTCCTTGGCGGCCAGAACGACCGCGCAACTGATTATCAATACGGCGGCTTTCATGGCGTTCAGTCCCGATGACATAAAGCCCGCCTGCCTCTAAAGCTATTTGTTTATTTTTTTCAATTTCCGCCTTGATCTCAGCTTCGCGTTTTTCGCGCTTTACGCCCTCTAAGCCTTCCAGCTCCATTTCAAGGCGCATGTCCAAATTACCACCTAACTGAATATCAGTACCACGACCTGCCATATTGGTAGCAATGGTGACAGCACCCGGCACACCTGCTTGCGATACGATGAAAGCTTCTTGCTCATGGTAGCGGGCGTTCAATACTTTAAAATCTTTATCAATCTTAAGCCCAGATTTGCTTAAAAGATTTGCTAAAACCCCAGATT
>CAKMZG010000278.1:0-1745 GCA_929200335.1 uncultured Alphaproteobacteria bacterium
GGGATGATCATCGGCAACCACAATTTTTATCTTGTTACTCATTCCCCCACCTCAACTAATCCCACATTCATTTCCATCGTTGCCCCTCCCCCTTCTCGATTCTTTAATACAAGGCTACCACCCATACTTTGAATACGTTCCCTCATTCCCTCAATACCAAGCCCACTGGTTGTTGAAACATTATACTGCACAGGAAATCCAGGACCACGATCCGAAACTCTAATTGTTAAGGAAAAATCTTTCGGGTTGAGATGCCACATCACTGATTGACCCATTCCACCAGCGTGCTGCCAAGCATTATTTAATGCTTCTTGAATAAATCTGAACACACAAATCTTGACCGAATAAGTTGCTTTGGCATCTAAACTGCTATTTGAAAGATCAACCGGTAAATCAGTCAGTTCCATATGCTTGGTTACGACTCGATCGATTGTTTCTTGAAGTGACAACTCTTTGATTTCAGGCAATGTTAAACCGCTGGAAATTTCCCGAATATCTTTCATTGCATTATCCAAGATAACTTTTAGAGCATGGATTTCTTCAATTTTTTCAGTCTTGATTTCATCTTTTTTAAGATTATCCATCTTCAAAGCCGCTAACGCCAGAAGTTGTGCAGGTCCATCGTGAATATCAGCACCAATACGTTTTAAATATTGCTCATTTAACTCAGTCATACGTGTTGAGGAGGTTTGTATTCGCTTGCGCAATTGAGAGTTTTGTCGTGCAACCCTTGTTACCTGTTGCAATCTTTCCCTTAAGGATTTTCTTTGCATGTTAATTGTGCGGCTACCTCCATGCACAATAATCAACAACATACTTGCCATTCCGAACATTATTAAAGCTACTGTAAGCCAACTTTTGCTACGAGCCTGATAAAGGCTTTTCTGGAGTTGGACACCTTTTTGATAAAACTCTGCTACAGCAACCACTTCGCCTGACCATGGAATTCGGATTGGACTATAAATTTCAAGAAGCGGTATGCCTATCTTACGTTCAGCCTGATCTTCTTCATCATGAAGGTCATCAAAATTTGATATAACCATGCCATCAAAAGCATCCTGCAACTCTGTTGTCATAGCAAATTTTGTTCCAATAAGACTATGATCCTGACTGTATGCAATTATGCCATCTTTGGTCCAAATTTTGGTAGATATAAGTCGTTTGCCAATTGGGCTTTTTTGTAAAATGTCATCTAAAGCTTTAATTTGTTTGCTGGTGTATGTTCCTGAAGATGATATCTTCAGTGTCAAAGGGGCTATTGAACTATCGACGTAAAGTGCTGTTGATATTGCAGCATTTTTAGTTACGCCGGCTTCAATTATCTGACTAACCCATATGCCCGAAATAAGCGTGCCGCAAAGAATAACGATCCCACCCGCAGAAACAAACTTTTGGGTTAGAGAAAAATTATTCCAAAAATTTCCAATTGAATACTTGTATACGGGAATCTCTTGAATAGCGGACATTGGAATACCTAATTCATGTCCGCTATTGGTTTTTTACCAAATATCAATATGGCAGAGATTTTATATCCAAGATGAAGAATACAACACATGGGAATGTAATTATAGCCAAGCATATTGTACCTCTTTGAATATATGTTATGTGCTTAAGACTTACCCAAGCACATACCCTTCTCCACGGACTGTATTTAGCAGCGGTTTTTCTGAACGATTATCAATTTTTTGACGCAACCTGTGAATATGAACTTCAACAACATTCGTGCCAGGTTCAAATGACAACCC
>CAKMZG010000278.1:1755-2387 GCA_929200335.1 uncultured Alphaproteobacteria bacterium
TGATTGAGTCCATACTTTCATGTCAGATATTGACAAAGCATGTTCAGGGTTATCTTGACGAGCAAGCAATCCTTTTAATCTAGCAGCAATCACACTATTATTGCATGATGGTACGAAATAATTGTCAGCGCCAAACTCATAAGCAGCAATATCCCAATCACGTTCTGCCAAGGTGTCGGCAACAACAATAATTGGTATTCTTGATAAAGCTTTTCTTGCATCGCGCAGAAACCGTAAGCCGTGTTCATCAGCTTTCCAGTCCTGTAAGATCAAAGTAGAAATTTCTTTCGACTTTATGTACTCACGTGCTTCTTCCAAACAGTTTATAACGTCATAACTGCACAGTAGTTTAGTGCATACAACATTAATATCTGAACTAAAATTTTCACGCTCTCTTAATGAGAAATTTACTATTAAAATTTGCCCAGTTGTTAGACTATTGTGAACCCCCACAACGCATTACTCCCAAGCCCCAGAGTCATTACCGCATCTTAAGTAACATTAGCGGAATTTCCTGAAATAGTCTATCATTAAAAAAAATATCAAATTTATGCTTAATTTTACTAATTTATTTTTTAAAATCAATTTCTTATCATTTCGACATTGAAAATTTAAAAATTTTACTCTCATAC
>CAKMZG010000279.1 GCA_929200335.1 uncultured Alphaproteobacteria bacterium
CAATTTACCAAGGCGTTTGAATATTCTGATTGCTGGGTTAACGATGCAAGATTTGTGGTTCTAAATGCCCGTGATGCTGCTGATCGCGGTGCTGAAATTCATACGCGCACTAAAGTTGTTTCAGCACGCCGCGAAGGCGCGCACTGGTCGATAGATATGTTACATTCAAATGGTGACGTTAGTACCGTTACATCACGTGTACTTATTAATGCTGGTGGCCCTTGGGTGGATGATATTTTAAACCTTACTATTGCTCAAAAAGACGCTCATAATATTCGATTGGTACAAGGCAGTCATATTGTAGTGAAAAAGAAATTTACTCATGAGCGCGCCTATTTTTTTCAAAATGCTGATGAGCGCATTTTCTTTGCTATTCCTTATGAGCAAGAATACACTTTGATTGGGACAACTGATCAAGATCATAAAGGATCACCATCTGATGTTGTGATTACGGATGCGGAGATTGATTATCTGTGTGAGGGGGCAAGCAGCTATTTTAAAGAGCCTGTGCGACGTGATGATATTGTGTGGTCTTATTCTGCTGTTCGTCCACTATATGATGATGGGGCATCTAAGGCGCAAGAGGCTACGCGCGATTATGTATTGCGCGTAGATGGTGATGATGATGAGCCAAAAGTAATTAATATTTTTGGCGGCAAGATTACTACCTACCGCAAACTTGCTGAAAGCATGTTGGAAAAAATAGGCGAGGCTATAGGTATTAAGGGCGCACCTTGGACAGAAAAAAGTGTCTTGCCGGGTGGTGATTTTGATGCCACAAAATTTGAAGATTTTTTATCAGATGTGAGAGAAAAATATCCATTTTTAGAACAAGCTCAAAGCGAACGGATGGCGCGCGCTTATGGAACAAAGATTTATAATATTTTAAATGAAGCACAAAAGCCCTCTGATCTTGGTGAAGATTTTGGCGAGGGCTTGACTGAAGCTGAGGTTCGTTATCAAATGGAATTTGAATGGGTTTGCGATATTGAAGATATCCTTTGGCGGCGCACAAAACTTGGGATAAGGCTGAGTGATGCTCAAGTTAATAAATTAAAACAATGGATGGAAAATAAATAGTTTTCAGTTGAGGCTGAACAGTTGTTTTTAAACGGAGGTAATCATGTCATCTTTTATTTTAGCCATTGATCAAGGAACAACTTCATCGCGCGCCATTGTCTTTAATGAAGCTTATCAAATTATTGCCTCTGACCAAAAAGAATTTACCCAGCATTTTCCAGCCTCTGGTTATGTGGAGCATGATCTTAATGAAATATGGGATACGGTTGTAACAACTTGCCGTAATGCAATTAACAAGGCTGGTATTGAAGCATCACAAATTGCAGGTATTGGTATTACAAATCAGCGAGAGACGACGGCTGTTTGGGATAAAATAACGGGTGAGCCTGCGCATAATGCAATTGTTTGGCAAGACAGGCGTACATCTGATTATTGTGCAGAATTGAATAAGAGTGGCAATGAGCCTTTAGTAACCCAAAAGACAGGGCTTTTATTAGACCCATATTTTTCAGGCACTAAATTGCGTTGGATTTTAGAAAATGTTGAAGGGGTGAGGGCGCGCGCAGAAAAAGGCACCATGCTTTTTGGCACTATTGATACATTTTTACTTTGGAAATTAACAGCTGGCAAAGTGCATAAAACTGATGCAACAAATGCCGCTAGAACATTGATGTTTAACATTCATGATCAGGCATGGGATGAGGCGTTGCTATCGCTCTTTGATATCCCCTATGTAATGTTGCCACAGGTGGAAGATTGCGCCACAGAATTTGGCATTTGTGATCCACAAATTTTGGGTGCAAGTATTCCCATTTTAGGGATTGCAGGCGATCAACATGCAGCATCATTGGGGCAGGCTTGTTTTAAACCGGGTATGGTGAAATCGACCTATGGTACAGGCTGTTTCATGATGTTGAATACGGGTGAGTCGCCAGTTCATTCACAGAATAAATTGCTGACAACCCTTTGCTATCGTTTAAATGGTAAGCCAACTTATGCCTTAGAAGGTTCAATTTTTATTGCTGGTGCAGCGGTGCAGTGGTTGCGCGATGGATTGAAAATTATTGAAAATGCTGCTGCTACAGGTGCTCTTGCTGAGCAAGCGGATGAGGCGCAGGAATTAATTTTAGTGCCAGCTTTTGCAGGATTGGGCGCACCTTATTGGCAACCCGATGTGCGGGGTGCAATCTTTGGCTTAACGCGTAATTCTGGCGCTGCAGAATTTTCTCGCGCGGCCTTAGAGGCTGTTTGTTTTCAAACCCGTGATTTGGTGGAGGCCATGCATGCCGATTGGCAAGGCGCAGGTGGCGATGTCACCCTTCGGGTTGATGG
>CAKMZG010000280.1 GCA_929200335.1 uncultured Alphaproteobacteria bacterium
AACCATTAGATGAAAAATTAATCACTGATTTAGCTAAGAACCATGAAGTCCTAATTACCATTGAAGAGGGTGCCATCGGTGGTTTTGGCTCTCATGTGATGCATTTCATGGCTAATAATGGCCTGTTAGATAACGGCTTAAAACTGCGTTGTCAGGTATTGCCAGATAGATATGTGGATCATGCCAGCCCAGACAAAATGTATGCAGATGCCAATCTAAACTGCAATGGCATTTTAAAAACTGTTTTTGAAGCTCTTGATAAACCAGAGCAATGGGCTGAACATTTAGCAGCAATGCAAGCTGCTAATGCCAAATTGAAATAAATAGGTGGGTCATGAATTTACAAATCTTACGTCGTGTTCTTTGGGGGTTTGTTGTTTTGGTGGCAGCTCTGCTCGTCTATATGCTCTTCTTTTTTGAAGCAGGTAAAACCGGCACTGGCTCTTCCATAGTACAACAAGAACTGGGTGCAAAATTTCAATTAACAAATAACAAAGGCGAGGCTGTCACTGATACGGATGTTAAAGCCACACCCCATGCAATTTTCTTTGGTTTCACCCATTGCCCTGAAGTATGCCCGACAACGCTATTTGAAAGCACAGGCTGGCTTAAAGCATTGGGCGATGATGCAGATAAATTAAAATTTTACTTTATTACTATCGATCCAGCCAGAGACACCCGAGAACAATTAAGCAATTATCTGCAAGCCTTTGATCCGCGTATTACAGCCTTAACTGGAGATCAAGCAGAGATTGATAAGGTGATCAAAGGCTACCGTGTTTATGTGAGAAAAATCCCTAATAGTGATGGCGAGGATGATAATTATAATATGGATCATACTGCCAGCATATTTTTATTCAATCGCGGTGGCTCCTTTCAAGGCACAATTGCCTATAGAGAAGACCCAGATGTAGCTTTGAAAAAACTGCAAAAGCTAATTGCTAAAAACAACTAATATGAAACGCCTTGATCAAATCTTGTTAGACCGAGGATTTTACACCACCAGATCACGAGCAAATGATGCAATTAAGCGCGGCTGTGTATCTATCAATGGACAAAAAATTACCAAAGCGGGGCAAAAATGTACTGCTGATGCCCAAATCACCATTGCAGATGAAGCTAACAAATATGTTTCTCGCGCGGCCTTGAAACTGATCAAGGGGTTAGAGGTAACAGGCTTTAATCCAGCAGGCAAAACCGCCATAGACATTGGCGCATCAACGGGCGGATTTAGCCAAGTGCTGCTTGAGCATGATGTGGCGCATATTTTTGCCGTTGATGTTGGCCATGATCAATTGGTTGATCCAATTAAAAACCATCCCAAAGTTACCGCCATTGAAGGCTTAAACATAAAAGATTTCAATGAAAGCCATCTAGAAGGCAAAATTGTAGATTTTCTGGTTTGCGATGTGAGTTTTATCTCCCTTACCAAAGCTCTGCCACAAATTTTGCCATTAGCAAGCAGTGGCGCGAAGGGTATTTTTCTGATCAAGCCGCAATTTGAGGTAGGCAAAGAAAATCTGAATAAAAATGGTATTGTAAAAACGCCCGAACTGGCGCATCTATGGGCAGATAAAATTTATCAATGGCTGAACGATCAAACCAATTGGCAAGCCACAGACCTCGCCCCCTCTCCCATTGCTGGCAGTGATGGTAACTTGGAGTTTTTATTGGGTGGCAAAAAGGCATAAGGCCATGAATAATTAGTGGCAGAAAGAATATAAAATGAATAATGGCTCACAAAATGATTACACTAAAGTCGTCATTAATCGCTTAGGACATCTAGGCGACGGCATTGGTAAATTGCATAATGATCCCTCAAGCGCTAATATCATCGTCCCCTTTACCCTTGAAGGTGAAGTGGTTGAGGCAGATTGCAGTACTACTCCTGCAGAGCTGATCAAAGTTGAGAATTCGGCACCCAATCGCATCGAGCCTATTTGCCAACATTTTACCCAATGTGGTGGTTGCCAAATGCAGCATCTCAAACAAGAAGATTATGCAAGTTGGAAAATGGGCATCTTAAATGCCGCTTTAAAAGAACAAGGCATTAAAGCAAAATCTGAACCACTTATTCATGTGCCATTACATAGTCGTAGGCGCACCGTATTTAGCGCTATGCGCCTTGAGGGTGAGGTTGAATTAGGCTACCTTAAGCGCCAAAGTCACGATCTTATTCCCATCTCAGAATGCCCATTGTTGGATTCTGCCATTATTGAAGCCCTACCCAAATTACGCGAAATCGCAAGCCTTTCTTGCCCGCATAAAGAGGCTTTGAAATTGCAAGTAATTGCCTGTGACAATGGTTTAGATGTCACCCTTTCCAATGTGGATACTATGGGTAATAAATT
>CAKMZG010000281.1 GCA_929200335.1 uncultured Alphaproteobacteria bacterium
ACCCTCACTTGACCAGCCCCAGACTTGAGAGGCCAATGCGCCAATGGTATCTTGAGACAAGCCAAAAACCTTACCCACTTCACGAATGGCAGAACGCGCCCTATAACAAATCACAGTAGCGGTTAGCCCCGCGCGGTGTCGGCCATATTTTGATAGATATATTGAATGACTTCTTCGCGCCGCTCATGCTCAAAATCGACATCAATATCGGGTGGCTCATTACGTGCAGAAGATACAAAACGCTCAAACACCATATCCATCCGATCAGGGGAGACCGATGTAATGCCTAAAATATAACATAGGATTGAATTTGCGGCAGACCCTCGTCCTTGACACAAAATACCTTGAGAGCGGGCAAAACGCACAATATCATAAACGGTTAAAAAATAAGGCGCATAGGAAAGTTCTTCTACCACCTTTAATTCATGTTCTATCAACCTCATATCCTTAACTGGCACACCTGCAGGATAATGGGTTTTGGGATAACGGATGGGGATTTGTTGGTTGATCAAGCGCTTTAATTCATCTTGTGGCTCTATGCCATTGGCCACCTCATCGGGATATTCATAGCGCAACTCATCCAGTGAAAATTGAATTTTATTTGCAATTTCAACCGTTCGCCATACGGCCTCCTCATAGCCATTAAAGAGCGCCAACATATCACGCTCACCTTTAAGATGGCGCTCGGCATTCTTTTGCAAAAGTCTACCCGCCTCTTCTAAGGTGACATGCTCGCGAATGGCACAAACGATATCAGCAACGGGGCGCTCATTTGGAGTATGATAAAGTACATTGTTAGAGGCAACCATAGGAATGTGAGAGTGTTGGCTCAACTTTGCCAAGTCTGCAATGCGGGCATGGTCTTTGCCTTCAAACCCATGACTGGCAATGAGATAGCAATTTTTGCCAAAAAACCATTGCCATTTTTGCAGATATTTTGCATTTAATTTGCTTAAATCATCGGGTGGCACGATCAAACAAACCGAACCCTGCCCCCATTCCATCAAATCGGAGGCTTTTAAAATACAATAACCCTTTTCCCCACGTTGGCGACCAATAGATAGAAGACGACATAACCTGCCATAGGCTACCCTATCTCTGGGCAATAGAATAAACCGCCTGCCATTTTCCAATTCAATCTCACTGCCAATTATGATTTTTAAACCCAATTGGTTTGCAGCGCGATGGGCGCGTACAACGCCAGCTAGAGAATTACGATCCGTAATAGCAAGCGCATTAAGCCCAAGTTCATGAGCGCGTTTAACCAAATCCTCACCATGGGAAGCGCCTTCCAAAAAGGTGAAATTGGTCAGACAATGTAACTCAGCATATGCCATGCACATACCAACCGCTTTCTGTGCAATAGAGCCATAGTAGTACCCCACTTTGGCTGCACGCCCAATAATAATCACGCACCCCATCACGCCACTCTGGATCATCCAGCCACCATTCAGGACAAATGCGTTCAGCCCCTGATAGAAATTGCACCATCTCCCGTCTACCCTGCCACTCAATGGCCACAGGCAAGTGATCACTTTTTGAAGCGGCCTTTAAGGGCTTTGAATAAAGCATCATAGGTCGGCGTTGGGATAAGCCATGGCTGCTCCAATTACAATCATCATAAGCATAGAGTGCGGGTTCAAGTTTCATCTCTTTATTAGGCAAATGGCTATTAGCTGGTGAGAGGCGCAAAACATGTTCTGCGCCCAAAAGGTTGCTCAATCTATTAATCAATTGATCTTGAGAGTTTTCGCCTGTATCTGAGCTTATGCTTGTATTTGTATTTTGTGTTAAAAATGCCTCTTGGCGTTTTAACAAGGTTTCTATCTTTGTAGCCTCTAACAATAGCCCTTCAATGCCAAAACCCACATCCAATTGATCAAAAAACGGCAATAAAAGCCCCATGATGGCACGTTGATCGGTGCTGGGCGAAACAAGTCTTATACATTTGGTCATAGCTTCACCATCCACCCGTATAATCACTAAGGCAAGCGAGCGAAGACCCTTATCATCACCCTTTAACCGCTGGCAAAGCGCGGTCAGCAATTGTTCCAAACGCTCAATGATATAATCATGATTAGCAATAGGTTCAGGAAAATGCTGTTCCTCTTTCCATGCTTGTTTATGGCGGGCAAATTTGATGGTGCTGGTGCGTTCTCCCAAAATCTCTGCCAAATGAGTTAAGGCCTCTGTGCTAAAACGCGCGGCCACTTGTTTCCGCGGCAAAGCTGCAATGTCACCTAGGGTTTTTAACCCCAATTGACGGGCTAACAATTGCTCTTGATTAGACAGTTTTAAAACACTGATGGGCAGATGTTGCACCACATCAAAAAGCGG
>CAKMZG010000282.1:0-1172 GCA_929200335.1 uncultured Alphaproteobacteria bacterium
GGCTGGCGCTCTGGTTTGCGGGGTGTCTGGAACTGCTTTTACGCGTTCAATATCCTCGCTGGTATGGCGTAAGGGGCCTTCTCGGCGACGTTTTTTAGGATCGATGTCGGTAACACTCATAAAAATACCTTTATAAATTGATTCAAATTGATTTTGATTGTTTAAACTAGATTGACCTCATGCAAAGCATACCTTAGGTTCGCTTTGAAATTAAACTGCATCATGCACAAAAATATGGCAATGCCAATGGGGTATTACAATATATTGCTTAGAATATGATGCTATTTGGATGTAAAGATAAATAGGCAATTAGGAGTAAAGAATGACAAATGCAAATCTAACTCAACTGGAAAGTACAATCAATGCAGCATTTGATGCGCGCGATAGTGTTAATGTTGAGACAAAAGGTGAAGTGCGTGATGCGGTTAATGAGGCGCTAAACTTATTAGATAGTGGTACTGCGCGTGTTGCTGAGCAAGGCTCTGATGGCGATTGGAAAGTAAACCAATGGCTTAAAAAAGCTGTACTATTGTCATTTAGATTGAACGATATGGATGTGATTAAGGGTGGTCCTGATACTTCCGTTTGGTGGGATAAAGTGCCATCAAAGTTTGAAGGCTGGGGTGCGGATGATTTTAAACAAGCCGGCTTTCGTGCAGTGCCAAATTGTACGGTGCGTAAATCTGCCTTTATCGCTCCAAGCGTTGTTTTGATGCCATCTTTTGTAAATCTAGGTGCCTATGTGGATGAGGGAACTATGGTGGATACATGGGCAACTGTTGGCTCTTGTGCGCAGATTGGTAAAAATGTGCATCTTTCAGGCGGTGTTGGCATTGGCGGCGTTCTTGAGCCATTACAAGCCGGACCTGTTGTTATCGAAGATAATTGCTTTATTGGTGCGCGTTCTGAGGTGGTTGAAGGCTGTATCGTTCGTGAAGGCGCAGTGCTTGGTATGGGGGTTTTTATCGGCCAATCTACCAAAATTGTTAACCGTGCCACTGGTGAAATTTCTTACGGTGAAGTGCCGCCATATTCTGTTGTTGTTGCTGGCGCAATGCCGGGCAAACCAATGGGTAATGGCGAGCCAGGTCCAGGCCTTTATTGCGCTGTGATCGTAAAACAAGTGGATGAGAAGACACGTTCAAAAACGTCTATCAATGATTTGTTGCGCG
>CAKMZG010000282.1:1182-2324 GCA_929200335.1 uncultured Alphaproteobacteria bacterium
TTGCGCGATTAAAATTAAAGGTGAAGGTGGGTTGAATGCAATTTAATCCATCTTCAATCTCAAATAATAAATAAAGCATAGGGTAGGGCTTATTTGAAATTCTGCTGAAAAGCATTATATAAAATAAGACTACTATCGTTTTTTTTAAATTATAAAACAATATTGAGTATTTATGTCTAAAGAACTATCTCACGCTGCTGCTATTTTGCAAGCTCTTGTTCGTTGTCGTTCTGTAACACCTAAAGAAGGTGGTGCATTAGAGATTTTAGAAACTTTGTTATCAGGACTAGGGTTTGAAGTTCATAGGGTTAAATTTTCCGATGAAAATACTCCTGATGTTCAAAATCTTTATGCCCGTTTGGGCAAAGGTGCGCCGCATCTTTGTTTTGCAGGGCACACGGATGTTGTGCCGCCTGGTGATGAAGACAAATGGAGTCACGATCCATTTGCTGGTAATATTGATAATGGCGAACTTTTTGGCCGTGGTGCTGTGGATATGAAAGGCGGCATAGCTGCCTTTTTAGCTGCAATTATTGCTCATATGGAAAATTACGGAGAGCCAGCAGGAAGCGTATCTTTTTTAATCACAGGCGATGAAGAAGGGCCTGCGATTAATGGTACTAAAAAGCTTTTGCAGTGGATTGCTGAGCGTGGAGAGAAAATCGACGCTTGTATTGTGGGTGAACCAACCAATCCTGAAGCCCTGGGTGATGCTATCAAAATTGGTCGTCGTGGCTCTATTTCTGCTGATATCGAAGTGATTGGCAAGCAAGGCCATGTGGCCTATCCCGATTTAGCCGATAGTCCTGTGCGAGGTATGACCTCGCTTATTGCTAGCTTATTGGCCGTGCCTTTAGATCAAGGATCGCAAAATTTTCAACCTAGTAATTTAGAAGTTACTACCATTGATGTTGGTAATGAAACGACTAATGTTATTCCTGAGCGTGCTACGGCCTCATTAAATATCCGTTTCAATGATAATTGGAATGAGGTGAATTTAAAAGCTGAGATAGAGCGACGCCTTCAATTGGGCGCGGCGTCAGATGTTGTGCGTAACCATCCTGAGCCAGTAAATTATAATATTTCTTGGCGCGAGCCTGTTAGTCCCGTGTTCTTGACTAATGATGAAGCTCTAATCACAC
>CAKMZG010000283.1 GCA_929200335.1 uncultured Alphaproteobacteria bacterium
CGCTATGCGCCAAATGTATAGATTAAGCGCATGCTAACTATCCTCAATTCCCCATCATGCGCTTTCTGCGCTCTTTGATATGTGCGTCTGCTTCAACGGTTCCATCATGAAACGAGCCGAAGAACTTGTCCCATGGGATTTCTAGTGAGCCATAGTTGCATTCAAAATAACGGTGGTGCATTTGGTGGTGGAAGGTTCCTAGCTTGAAGCGATTTTTATCGCTCACCAAAATGCCTTCAAAGCCTGAATGGGTGGTTGCAGATGTTAGGGCATAGTATTGTAGATGGTATAAAATATGCACAGGATGGCAAGCCACTATAAAATGTACCAATACTGAACCTAAGAAAATAATATGCTCCACGGGGTGCATGGAAAGTCCCGACCAAGGCCCCACATTAATATTGCGGTGATGCAGTGCGTGTACATGCTTATATAAAAACGGTACGTGAAGTAAGCGGTGTATCCAATAGAAATAAAAACTTTCCCACACAGGAACTAACGCAAAGAGTGCAACGAACCATATGGGATGCGCTGCCCATGTGATCATCGGTGCATAGCCATTGGCCATTGCCCAAAACATCAGGGCTTCATAGGCTGTCCAAAAGCCAACGCCGCTGGTGAGCGTCCAAAACATATTATCACGAATTTGACCTTTGAAGGTAAATTGTCGACCGTTTTTCATCAGCGGTCGACTGTCGTAACGCAGCTTTTGACCTTGTTTGGTAAATGTATAAAAATAAAGATGCAGCCCGCCAGCCACCAAAATCATGAGAATGAGATTGCGAATATACATTTCAAAAACCCAGCCCATTTGCAGCGTTTGAGTTTCTTCTATGGGCGGCTGAAAATAATAAAATGAAATGAAGGCAATGGCGATAATAATTAAACGCTCAGAAATCAAAAACCACGAATGCCATAGCCATTTCAAGACGGCTAATGGTTTTATCGGCCATGTGAATAGGGGAGAGACTTTTATGGGTGTCTCAGGAGTGTAATTCCAGCCCTTTAATTTTTCTTCTGACATATGTTTTCCTCATCCATTTAATGAGGATGCCACAGTTTCTTAAAATGTAAATGAAATTTTGGCGGTGATAGGATAATAACTAAGGTTTTTTTTGCTATGCAAAACATAAATCGAACCGATAGAAGTTTGCTTGCAAACTTTGAAAGGCATAGGTTCGCGTATCTCAGAAAATAAGATTGCAGTTAGGAAAAATATACTTACTGAGAAATTGGCTGGGGTGGTAGGATTCGAACCTACGATACACGGCATCAAAAGCCGCTGCCTTACCACTTGGCTACACCCCAACGGTGGGCGTTCTATATCTGCTTCAAACCATCTCTGCAACGGGTTTTTTAGAAAAAAATCCAAAAAAATACATTTTTTTTCATTTATCGTTTGCAATTCATGATTTCATGGCCTTTTCTAACGCCAAATTAAGCAATAAGGAGGCAAATTTTGGCATCTCCAAAATTTAAAGAAGTTTTTGAACCTCAATATGGGGAAGCAATTTTTCTCTATGGGGGGATCCAACGCGTAACTGCGCCAAATGCCAGCCCTTTTACCTTTAAGGGCACGAATAGCTATATTATTGGTGAGGAAAAAGTAGCCTTAATTGATCCGGGTCCTGAGGATGATTCGCATCGTGAAACTCTAATCAAAGCACTGCAAGGCAGAACCCTAACGCATATTTTTGTCACCCATACCCATAGGGATCACTCACCACTCTCTAGCTTCTTTTCAAAAGAATATGATGCGCCAATTTATGCTGAAGGCCCACACCGCCCATCACGCCCACTATTTATCGGCGAAAACAATCCACTAGATGCCAGCGGAGATAAAGAATTTAAGCCAGATGTGATATTAAAACATGGCGACGTGGTTAAATGTCATGGATTTGATATTGAGGCCATATTCACCCCTGGTCATTGTGCTAATCATATGGCCTTTGCGCTTTTAGGGCGTGATATTATCTTTTCAGGTGATCACGTTATGGCTTGGGCAACATCTATTGTTGCGCCACCTGATGGCGCCATGGCTGATTATATGGCCTCATTGCAAATTCTTCTGGAGCGCGAAGAGCAAATTTATCTGCCTGGCCATGGGGGAAGGGTTGAAAATGCCCATCATTTTGTGCGCGGTCTTAAAGCGCATCGAAAAATGCGAGAAATGGCAGTGCTTGATCGCATACGCAAGGGCGATGTTAGCATTCCAGATATGGTGAAGGTGATTTATCAATCCACGGATCCGCGCCTTCATGGGGCAGCTGCTTTATCCG
>CAKMZG010000284.1 GCA_929200335.1 uncultured Alphaproteobacteria bacterium
AAAAAGATATGACAAAGCTAACAAGCCATAATATGACCATGAGATCATGGTTGAGAAAGCAAACAACACAACAGCAATAGCCAAAACATATGGGAACCAGCTGATCGTTGAACCAAAGGCTGCTGATGTTAATGCCACACCAGATACGCCACCAACAGTGGCTATTTTACCACTTTCAACCATATAATTGCCAGATTCAGCATCAATCATCAATTGACCAGAAATTGTAATAACCAAGGCGGTCATTGTACAAATCACAACAGTATCAATTAGCGGCTCTAGAAGAGATACAAAACCTTCAGTGATTGGCTCATTTGTTTTCACAGCAGAGTGAGCAATAGCTGCTGAACCAACACCGGCCTCATTCGAGAATGCAGCACGTTTAAAACCTTGGATCAAAGCACCAACCATACCGCCAGCAACACCAAGACCAGTGAATGCACCTGCGAAAATTTGGCCAAATGCCCAACCAATTTTATCAAAGTTTAAAATTAGAATAATCAAAGCTGCACCAACATAAAGAATACCCATGAATGGAACAACTTTTTCAGTCACATTCGCGATTGATTTAATACCACCAACGATAACTGCAAAAACGATTATAGCGAAAATAAAACCTGTAATCCAACCTGGAAAATCGCCAACAATACCTGCAATTTGCGCATGGGCTTGGTTCGCTTGGAACATGTTACCGCCACCTAATGCACCAAAGATACAAAAGATAGAGAATAGGATAGCTAAAAAACGTCCACCTGGAAGGCCAAGCTCTTTAAAGCCTTTTGAGATATAATACATTGGGCCACCAGAAACAGAGCCATCGCTGTATTCGTTACGGTATTTAACACCTAGGGTACACTCGGTGAATTTTGAAGCCATGCCCAATAGGCCAGCCAAAATCATCCAAAATGTAGCACCGGGGCCACCGATGCTAACCGCCACAGCAACACCAGCAATATTACCAAGACCAACAGTACCTGAAAGCGCTGTTGCTAGCGCTTGGAAATGGCTTACCTCACCAGCATCATTAGGATCAGAATAATCACCTTTTACCAAAGAAATGGCATGGCTAAAAAATCTGAACTGCACAAATGCGAAATACAGTGAAAATACAGATGCCGCAATCACCAACCACATCACAATCCAAGGAAAGCTAGTACCTGGAATCGGCGCAAAAATAAAGCTCACAAATGGACCTGTTGCCGTTGCAAAGATCGAATTTATTGTTTCGTCTAAAGATAAACTTACTTGAGCAAATGCATTGCTTGCCAAAGCAAATAAGCTAAGGCACGATAAGATAAATAATTTAAAGTTCTTCATAGTCTTCCCCTTAAGCCACAACTGTTACTGGCACACTAGCACTCATTACCAAGTTAGACGTAGAGCTACCAAACAGGCGCTTAGCAAAGCCACCTTCTGATGAACGCGCTACGATAATTTGATTTGCATTTTCCTCAATTGCAATTTTATTGAGCGTTTCTGCCACATCACCATGGCGCACAACACCACTGGCATTGATGCCTTTAGCTTTTAATTCAGCAACCGCAGGATCAATCACGCGTTCCATAGCTGTTGCAATTTCTTCCTCACGTCTTTTATGACGTTCAGCATTTTCTTGAGCTGTTTGAAATGAATATGGAGACCACTCCACAACATAGGTAACAATCAACTCAGGCTCTTTCAATAAACCAGCCATTTGTTCTGCATAGGCTAAAGCACGCCCACCAGAAACATGGCCATCTAGCCCCACTACAATTTTAGCACTCATTACACTCTCCCTTTTCATCAGAGTAATTCAGATATTATAAAGCCAAAATATTTTATTTTGATAAAATATTTAAACCAATATTATCAATATAAACAAATATTTACGATAAAATCATCGCATCATTGTATATTGAATTAGCAATATAATGAATCAAAAGGATATATTGAAAAATCAAACCACATTTTAGTGATATGCCCTCCCAGATTCATCAATGCTTTATACTGGCATGAAGTCATGCCCAGCACAATGTTTAATTAATAAGATGGTGCAAATGCTTTGAATGTGCTAAAAACGCCATTTATTGTGCTTATTTCACGCCACTACAAGACTTGCCCCACAATAAAGCTCGCTAATGTTGTTGCGCTGCCGCCGAGGTTCAGCATAGCTGCACGTTTTGCGCCCCCCACTTGATAATTACCAGCTTGACCTGTCACCTGCTTGGATAAATCAAGCATCATACGCACGCCTGTTGCACCCACAGGATG
>CAKMZG010000285.1 GCA_929200335.1 uncultured Alphaproteobacteria bacterium
AATTACAAACAGGGTGTGATAATGGTGAGATTAAAGCTTGTTTGGCTTTAACCATGCACTATCAAAATGAATTGAATTTTGAAAAAGCCGAGGCTTTATATATTAAAGCTTGTGATTTTGGTAGTCTTGATTCTTGCCGCCATATGGGTGATTTATTGAACGGTGAAGATGAAACTCGCACTGAAGCAATGGTATATTATCAAAAAGCTTGTGCGTTGGAAGATGGTGATTCTTGTTTTAAATTAGGTACAGCTTATGAAGTCGGTATTGGTGTTGATAAAAACATTGCTGAGGCTTTGAAGTTTTATGATAAAGCCTGTCATTTAGCTCGCAAGCTTTCTTGTTTTCAATTAGCGGTAGCCTTTGAGAAGGGGCTTGGTGGATTTCAAAAAGATATGAAAAAGGCAACTTTTTATTATAAAAAGTCATGTAGAGTTGGCATTGATAATGGGTGTTATAATTCTGGCATCGCCTATTTTAAAGGCTTGGGAGTTGAAATTAACAAACAGCGTGCAGTTAAATATTTTCAACGTGCTTGCGATATGGAGTTCGGTCGCGCGTGCTCATCTCTTGCTATTTTATATAACAAAGGGCTAGGCACTAAGAAAAATCCTAAGTTGGCTATTCTGTTCTATATTAAGGCTTGCCATTATGAAGATGGTCGAGCCTGCACCACAGCTGGCAATTTTTACGCTTTAGGCAGCGCCTCAGACAAGGAGCGTGCAAAAGAATATTATGGCATGGGGTGCAAACATGGCTATCGCAAAGCTTGTGGTAAGTTTCATACCATCGACCCTTCATAGGAATTTTATATCCTGTTTTTAATATAAAAAGGCGCCGTTTTTGCAGCGCCATTTTTAATTTATTTTATTGCTTAATTTCCCAACTCACAGAAACGCTAATTTGATAGGTATTCTCACCAGATGCTATAGGAACAGATGCGCCATCAAATTGAGCAGTTCTTGCTAAGGCGCGCGGTCTTGGTTGTCCGCCTGATGTTTCACGAATGGATAATATACGTCCCAATGTCACATCTGCTGCCTTTGCCAAAGTGTTTGCTTTTTCCCTAGCATTTGCAACAGCCTTCTGACGCGCTTCTTGAATGGTTGCTTTGTGGTTTTGATTTGTAAATTGTATATTGCCATTAGAATTTACGCCGAGGGTTACAACTTTATCTAAAATTGTACCAACACTTGCAATATCGCGAATGCGAACAGTTAGATTGTTTGATACTATATACCCAATAATTTTAGGTGGATTATTTTGTTGATTGTTTTTGTTTCGGGCGTATCGAGGTGAAATGTTAAATCTTGAGGTTTGTAGATCTTTATCCGCAATGCCTTCTGTTTTTAAGCTGTTTAGAACGCTTTGCATGGCCGTTGTGTTTTTATCTAAAGCCTCACGGGCTGTTTTTGCTTCTCGTTCAACACCTAAGGATATAATAGCCATATCAGGTGCTATTGCAGTCTTTCCTGAGGCTTGGACTTCGATTATCCCTAGTTTTGCATGATTCTCTGCATAGGCAGGAATTAAAAAACTTCCTAGAAGTAAAGCTGTTGCAGTAAAAGAGGGGATTAAGCGATGTGATAATGTGGGCAATAGATGCATATTTCATCCTTTTAAAAATAGATACTGAATAGAAATAAGACTATGGTCGTAAAATATGGAGAAATTTGGACTGTTTTTGTTAAAAGGGCTTGTTGTAATGTAATTTTTGCGCTAATTGCGAGTTGCGTGGGCCTGTAGCTCAGTTGGTTAGAGCCGACCGCTCATAACGGTCTGGTCGGGGGTTCGAGTCCCTCCGGGCCTACCACGTATCAAAAAAGATATTTAAAATCAATTATTTAGATGGGGATTGGACGAACAATTGAGATGTGTTCGTCAACCTATGATCGCCTTTCGTTCCCCGTTCTAACTTACCAATAGCATTGTCAGCCATGTCTTTTTTATTGGCCTCTTTAGTGTAGTGATCGATTTCTTTGGTGTTTTTATGACCTGTTATGGCGGCTAATTCTTGGTTGAATGCGCCTGTTTCGGCTAATGCAGTGGCTGCTGCTTTACGTAAGCCGTGAGCGCTGTATTTTTTAAAGCGTTTAGCTGATGATGGTGGTACAC
>CAKMZG010000286.1 GCA_929200335.1 uncultured Alphaproteobacteria bacterium
AATTCAAACTTACTCATCCAATGAAGGAATGCGCAACACTTGACCAGGATAAATCTTATCTGGGTGTGATAGCATTGGTGTATTGGCTTCAAAAATACGGTTGTATTCATTGCCCTTACCTTTACCATAAGCACGCTCAGACAGCGCCCAAAGTGTATCGCCTTTTTCTACCGTGATAAACACAGGCTCACTACCACCACTAGCAACATTCAACTCACTTGCTTCCACTTGTGAAATACCCAGCGTATTGCCCACAGCAACCATGGCTTTTTCGAAAATGCTTTGATCTTCAACTTCACCTTTAATTACAGCCTTATCGCCTTCAATTTCAATGGTTACATTGTCTGTACCCAAACCATGGCTATCTAATTCTTCTTTTAGTTTAGCTGCATTATCCGCATCATCATCACCAAAACCAAGTGCTTTACCAGCGTCTTTTACAAAATCAAAAAATCCCATCAATATATTCCTCAAATTGGTTTATTCACGCATTCAATCTTACATTGCTCAATCAAACTCATAACACCGATAGATTACATAAAGATCATGCTTATCTTATAAATGGCTCTCCTAAGGGAAAATTTCAAGTATTCTTGGCTAAAATACTAAAGTTTCCGCTCATTATTCAGCTAAAGCAGCCAAAATACGTGCCCATGAGCGAGTGCCTTTGGTAAAACTCTCCAAATTATACTTCTCATTTGGCGAATGGATTTGATCATCTGCATGGGCAAAGCCGATAAGCAGTGAATCTATATCTAAAATAGATTGGAATAATCCCCCGATAGGAATAGAGCCGCCCATGGCTATGAGTGCTGTATCTTTTTGCCATTCATCTTTTAAAGCAGCCGTGGCTTTTTTCAATTCTGGCTTATCAATATTAAACTCAATCGCAGGCGAGCCACCATGATTGATAAATTCAGCTTCGCAATCTTTTGGCAATCTTGCATTGACATGGGCGCGAAAGGCACTGCGCACTTTTTCAGGGTCTTGTTTACCCACCAAACGGAAAGAAATTTTAGCACTGGCTTGGGCAGGTATTACCGTCTTAAACCCTTCGCCTGTATAACCGCCAATGATGCCATTTACCTCAGCCGTGGGGCGCGACCATTTTTGCTCAAGCACAGAATAGCCCACCTCACCCGCAGGATAAGCAAGACCAACACCACCTAAAAATTTCACCTGATCAAAACCAAGATCATCCCATTGGGCTTTCAGTTCATCAGGAACCTCTGCAACACCTTCATAGAATCCTTCCAAAGTAACCTTACCCTCGTCATCATGCATATCACCGATAATCTTGCCTAAAACACGGATAGGATTAGCCGCAGGGCCACCATAGAAGCCTGAATGCAAATCACGGCTGGCCGCTTTGATGATAACCTCTTCTTCCGTCATCCCTCTCAACGATGTTGAGATTGCTGGTGTCTGTTCATCCCACATGGTGGTGTCACAAATCAGCGCAAAATCAGTACTCAGCTCATCTTTATGGGCCTCAAGGAACGGCACTAGGCTTGGTGAACCCGATTCCTCCTCGCCTTCAAACAAAATGGTAACCCGACAAGGCAAATGCCCTGTTTGCTGCTTCCAAGCACGACAGGCTTCCACAAATGTCATCAACTGCCCCTTGTCATCGGAAGAACCGCGACCATGGATAACTTTACGCCCTTGAGCATCTTCATAAATTTCAGGTTCAAAGGGTGGTTTTTTCCATAAATCCAACGGATCAACTGGCTGCACATCATAATGGCCATAAAACAGCACATGGGGCGAACCTTCTGGCGCACCATCACCCACATCATAATGCGCTACAACCATAGGATGGCCAGTAGTGTCGCGACGGGACGCACGAAACCCTAATTTATCCAATTCTTCAACCAACCAATCAGCAGCAATACGGCATTGACCTGCATATTCTGGATCAGTGGAAATGCTTTCAATCCTTAAAAGCTCCATCAATCGGTTAAGACTGGCACCCATATCGGTTTCAATATGGGCTAGAACAGCATTTAATTTAGACATGGTTTCTCCGAATAAACTGTTAGATTTGAGACAATACTACAGCGTTTAGACAT
>CAKMZG010000287.1 GCA_929200335.1 uncultured Alphaproteobacteria bacterium
ACCCCGTTCAATGATGTGTAAAATTTCTTGTCATTTTTTTTGCATAGCTAAAATCTTGATCAGTAAGATAGATTATAAAATGTTCTTTATGAGGATGAATACGAGCAGCGGGATTAAATTTCAAACCTTCATGGGCAATATCTGGTAAAGCCGCTATGGTCGCAAAAATTTCGTTAAGCTTATCAATGTAATCATCAGCTTGGGTTAATGACCAAGTTTCTATGCTATAATGCATCCACCTAAACTCATACAATTTTCTAAGCAGCAGAGCGATCAGAATTTCCACCGCTTGAACCATTACCACCATTCTGACCACGAAGACCAAGCATATGGCAAATGGCATAAACAAGATCAGCGCGGTTCATGGTATAAAAATGAAAATCTTCCACGCCGCGTTCAACCAAATCCATCACTTGCTCAGCTGCAACAGCAGAGGCAACTAGCGCTGTGGTTTTAGGATCATTTTCCAAACCTTCAAAGCGTTCAGCAAGCCAAGCCGGCACATGAGTACCGCAAGTTTTTGAGAAATTAGCAATAGCTTTGAAATTATGAATAGGCACAATGCCCGGTACGATTGGCACATAAATGCCAGCACGACGCACACGCTCCACATATCGCTCATAAGTATCATTATCAAAGAAAAACTGTGTGATTGCACGGGTCGCACCATTATCAACCTTACGTTTAAGCATATCAATATCGGTTGCAAAATCCGGGCTTTCAGGATGTTTTTCAGGATAAGCGGATACCGAAATATCAAAATCAGCAAAGGCCTTTAGGCCAGCCACAAGCTCGGCAGCATTTTGGTAGCCTTCAGGATTAGGACGGTAGTTTCCGCCCACACCGCTTACTGGATCACCGCGCAGCGCTACGAAATGACGAACGCCAGCTTTCCAATATTCACGAACAACCTCATTGACTTCTTCTTTAGTGGCATCCACACAGGTTAGATGGGCTGCTGGCGTTAAATCTGTATTTTGAGCAAGATGAGAAACCGTTTGGTGAGTGCGCTCACGAGTTGAGCCACCAGCACCATAGGTAACCGATACAAACTCGGGGCCAAGGGGAGCTAATTGCTCCACCGCTGAATGTAAATTCTGCTCCATTTTTTCGTTCTTAGGAGGAAAAAACTCAAAACTCACTTTAATACCTTGCTCAGACAAAGGGCGGCGGGATAAATTAGAAATAGACATTTTTTACTCCAATATTATGATGCTGTTCTAGCATCTTGTGCAAGCCAAAGACTTACGATTAGTGGGTGCGCTGCATCTTCATCTGGTTTCAAATGTTCGCTTTTATTAGCATTCAAGCCAGCTTCATTAAGCCAACCTTCCATTTGTTCATCAGAAAAACCAAGACGCAGGTGGGCGTGTTCATCGCGCAAAAACTCAAGTTCATGAGGGGCAAAATCCACAATCAATAAGCGGCCTTGAGGCGTCAATGCTTTTGCAGCCTCTTTAATTACCTGTGCGGGATTATCTAAATAGTGCAGCACTTGATGGATTATAATTAAATCATAGCTGTCATTAGAAAATGGTAGATGAAATACATCTCCATGGCGCACTTGAGCATGTTTAATGCCAGCTTCTTCAAGATTAGCGCGCGCAATAGCCATCATTTCGTGAGAAATATCAACACCAATGCCATGCTCATATTTCTTGCTTAGAAGCTCTAACATACGCCCAGTGCCAGTGCCAAGATCAAGAAAATCATTAATTGGTTGACTGCCCAATAGATTTAAAATAGCGGCCTCCACTTTTTCATCAGCCACATGAAGTGAACGTAACTCATCCCAAGAAGATGCATTTTGTGAGAAATATTCCGCCGCTTTTTGTGCACGGCGCTCTTTCACAGCATTTAAACGCTCACGGTCTTTTTCCAGCGCTCTATCATCTAAATCCAATTGCTCAAATAAAGACTTCACAAATTGCCCATTCTTGCCTTGATCAACGGTGCGGAACATTGCCCAGGCGCCTTCTTGATATCGCTCAGCAAGGCCAGCTTCCACAAGTAGACGTAAATGCCGAGAGACCCGAGGCTGCGATTGACCT
>CAKMZG010000288.1 GCA_929200335.1 uncultured Alphaproteobacteria bacterium
GGCAAGTGTGTTGACCAGTTGTCCACCAATACCATCATGCAGATCAGACATGATGCGTTGTCTTTCGGTGTGAATAGCCTTTTGTTTTTCAGCCTGCCCAAGTTTTTCGTATGTTTGCTGAAGCTCAAGCGTTTTAGCATCAATCGTATCTTGCAAAGTTGTTGCTAATTTTTCATGACTATTTAAAGACTGAACCAGTTTTGATACCATCAACCAAACACTAATACCTAGCATGGCAAGAGGCATGAAGTGAAGCAAGTGTTGACTGCGAGATGGCATTTCAATTGCCGTCATATATAAATCATATGCGCCCAAAGACGCGCCCAGTGAATAGCAAATAAAGTAAATTCTAAAGTCAATATTATCTGCATTTTCGCGATAGTGTATGAATACAACAATGACTGCTAAAGCTCCCAACAGGGGGTGCAGTTTGAAGAACATGGAGATAAGGAAAACGTATTCGGGCGGAGCTGTCAGAAGACATATGATTTCTAAAACTGTTACGAAAGCATAGACCCGCTCAATGATACGTATATTGGCCTTGATGTAATAATTGGTGAACTTCATTATTAAGTAGACATAAATCGTTATGGCAAGGTTCCAGATTACCGTCCACCACCAATACGAGATGAACCCCATATCGAAACCATAATGTACTGAAAAAACAATCGCTGACACGCATGAAAGAGCTAAGATAAAATATTCTGGTTCTGATTTTCTGGCAAAACTTAAAACACCCAAAACCATAGTAAATATCAGCATAACACCAATACTAAAACGGGCGACCTCTACACTGGTAAAATTCCTCCATGAATAGTGCGAGAGCAAAAGATCATATGGGCCAAAATGGACACCATCGAGAATTAAGCCTTCTTGAGGGTAACCAGAAAGCTCTATTTCAAGTAGGTTACTACCTTGATTAATCAATGCCGGAGGTATTGAGATTAACAGTGGCTTATTCCACATACGTTGTGGCTGTTTCTCCGCAATAGGTTCTCCAAATAGTTCGCTACCATTAAATTTCAAAAATACATCATCGGCAAAGTGTGGCAGAAAAACGGCATAGGGTACGGAGAGTTTCTCATCAACAACAATCGGGAGCTGCAAATTATGTTTTTCAATCTCGGTGGTGTGTTTTATGGATGTATAAAATGGAGTTGAAAACGGCTCAGTGTTGGAGCAATCTTCGTCTTTACAGATCACCCCTTTCCCTAGAAATTGTGCACCCACTATCGGGCGAACATCGCCAATATTGACAACCCAGATAATGCTGGTTGCGAACAACACCCATGCGCAAACACCCAGCGCGGTTAGAATTAATGATTTTTTCACAAAATACCCATGCGCGTTGCCTGTGCAACTGCTTCTGTATTGGAGCCTACATTGAGTTTTTGATAAATATTATTAATGTGATTTCCAACAGTGCCAGTAGATATTCCTAATTTGTCACCAATTTCACGTCGTTTATAACCCTTTGCAACAGCATTTAGAATTTCCGTTTCACGTGCTGTAAGTTCAATAACAACGGCATCTTTATCTTGAGAAACACCAGACATTCGCACCATTTCAAGTAGGTGCCTTGCAATTTGCGGGCTTATTGGCGAACCGCCTTCGATAACTGATTTCACGTCATCACCAATTGATTGCAGCGAACCACTTTTAAGAAGATAGCCGCGTGCGCCAGCTTGCAGCGCTTCTATAACGCGTGCCTCATCACCGAAAATACTAATCACCAATGCATCGCATTTCCAATCTGACTTTGAAATAGCATTTATTACTTCAACACCAGACCCGTCAGGCAGACCTAAATCTACAAGCACAATGCGTGGCTTGAGTTCGAACAGGAACTTTAAGCCAGTATCTACATCTCCAGCTATACCGCAAACTTCGAGTTCATTTGTTTGGCCCACAGCAGAATTAATTCGAGATGCAATCTCGGCTTTATCTTCAACAATTAGAACCGAATATTTATCTATCGACATCACAAACCTCAAAATTCAAAAGTGATATTACCTGATAAAAATAGCATTGGAAGGTTTTTT
>CAKMZG010000289.1 GCA_929200335.1 uncultured Alphaproteobacteria bacterium
AAAGGGCTTCTTAGTCCTTATTTTATGCTTTAAAAACCATATCTCAACCCAATGCCGCTAGGTTAATATCATATAACAGGTGTAATTAGTAATGAATTGCTTCAATTTGACTCGTCAATTATTTCTTCGTAACTAATTAGTATTCAGTATAACAGTTAATAATAACCCCCCACTGTCATGACTAAGCCTAGAGAACCTGAAATCCCAGCTGACTATTTGGACAGAGTTTCTAAAAAGAAACGTAATGATCAGGATAGTAGTGTTTATTTGTCGGAGCGGCACAAAACTTCTCAAAAGGATATTGTTTCGCCTAAAAGAACATCAGAAGCAAAGAGTCATTTACAACGAGCTAACAAAACTTCTGGTGCTAAAAAACATAAAAAGGGATCTTCTTCTACAAAAAGAATGTTCAGATTGAACTGGATTCAGAGGATTTTTTGGTTCTTTTTTAAAATAGGGTTATTGCTTTTAGTTATCGGCAGTGCTGTTGGCTTTTTATATTTAGAAAAATTAGATACTGAAATTTCTGCAAAATTTTCGGGTAAGAAATGGCAGTTGCCAGCTAGAATCTATGCTCGTCCATTGCAATTATTTGAGGGCGCGAAAGTTTCTGCGGATGATTTTGCCTATGAGCTATCCCAGCTACCCTATACCGAAGATCCTAACATTGAAAAACCGGGCAGTTATTTTAGAGACAAAAACAATCCTTCACGATTCGCCATTCACTCCCGCAGCTTCAGGTTTTGGGATGAAGAAGAGAAGTCCTATAAGCTTGAGCTAATCTTTTCTGAAGATTCTTTATTGCGTATAAACGGAATTAAAGAGTCTGAGATACCAATTATTTTTAGATTGGAACCTTCTGAAATTGCAGGAATTTTGTCAGAATCTGGCGAAGATAGAGAACTGGTCTCGTTAGATAAGGATGTGCCGCCATTACTAATTGATACTTTACTGGCGATTGAGGATAGAAATTTCTTTAACCATTTTGGTATTTCCCCCAAAGGAATAGCACGTTCATTAGTTACCAATCTGCGAGCTGGTAGAAATGTTCAAGGTGCCAGTACGTTAACCCAACAATTAATTAAAAATTATTTCCTTACCGATGAGAGAACTTACAAACGTAAGTTAAAAGAAATGGCGATGGCGTTGTCAATGGAGTTGCATTATAGCAAACAAGAAATATTGGAAGCTTACCTCAACGAAATTTGGATCGGGCAAGATGGCAACAGAGCTATCCATGGGTTTGGCTTGGGCGCAAGATTCTTCTTTAACCGTTCGCTCAAGGAATTGGAAGCACATCAAATTGCATTGTTGGTCGGCATGTTAAAGTCGCCCTCTGGCTTTAATCCTCGAAGAAGAGTGGAAGCCGCAACTAATCGGCGAAATGATGTATTGGATGTTATGCACCAGCAAGGCTTGATAACTTCAGATTTTACCGCTACGCAAAAAGCATTGCCATTAGGTGTTACTGAAAAAATATCGCGTAATAAAGCAAGATACTCAGCTTTTTTAGATGGCGTGCAGTTTCAACTTAGGGAGAGCTATAGAGAAGAGGACTTGGTCTCAGAAGGGCTTAAAATTTTTACCACTTTAGATCCTATAGTGCAGCGTAAGCTGCAAGATGCTGTTAAAGAAGTTCTTCCGAGTTTGGAGAAAAAAGGCAAGATACCGGAAGGGAAGCTGGAAGTTGCCTCGGTCATGGTGAACCCACAACTTGGAGAAGTGAAAGCCTTGATAGGTGGTAGAAATTTTCATGCAGCCGGATTTAATAGAGCGTTTAATGCTCAAAGACCTATTGGTTCGCTCATTAAGCCATTTGTTTTTTTATCGGCGATAACCCCACCGAACCCTTATACCTTAGGCTCCATGCTGATAGATGAGCACTTTACCTATGAGTTTGATGGCAGTGAATGGTCGCCAAAAAATTATGATAAGAAAGAGCACGGTGAGGTTCCTATGATTACCGCACTTGCTAAGTCTTATAATTTACCAACAGCACGATTGGGATTAAATTTAGG
>CAKMZG010000290.1 GCA_929200335.1 uncultured Alphaproteobacteria bacterium
CTTTTAAATTTTGCCATCTACCTATGGGTTCATTGGGGTCGTGTTGAAACAACATTCGGATATTGCCAGCGCCGCGAGATTTTAAAGAATTTTGAAATGCCCCAGCTTCAACAATGTCAAGACCTAGATCAACTTTGTTGAACAGACTTGCATAGCCAGAGAATAAGCCATCTCGAACTTGCATGTCTCGTTTAAATTTTAGAAATTTATATTCGCATTGATGATGATATTTATCTGCGCTCATTCATTTACTCCAATCTGAAAAATACCTTTAATAAACTCACACAATTTAGGATCATTCATTAAGACTCTCCTTTTTTGGATAGCCAAATGCTGCACGTTTTTCATTTTCAGTTAAAAAATCAGCTTGATTAATTCGCTGCCACTTTTGATCTCGTTCAACGGATAGAGCTTCTATTTTTTCCACATCCGCTGTGAGTTTAAGTTCTTCACCATAAAATTTAGAAAGCCAATGCCCCAAGCTACCATAAGTGCGCTCCACAAATGGCAGAACCGTCTGACGCCAAAAGGCAAGATTAGCCTCTCTATAATTGGCATAGGTATTATCGCCCGGAATGCCTAAGAGCATCGGGGGCACACCAAATGCAAGGGCAATGTCACGAGCTGCACCATTTTTTGCTTGCATGAAATCCATATCCCGCGGCGAATAGCCCATTGATTTCCAATCTAACCCACCTTCTAAGAGCAGTGGTCGACCTGCCTGTTTTGCACCAGCATAGCCCTCTTCTAGTTCTTGCTTTAATCGTGAGAATTGCTCATCGCTCAAGTTAGAATTTTCTGCGCTTGAATAAACTAAAGCACCTGATGGCCGTGCTGAATTATCAAGTAGAGATTTATTCCATTGACTGGCTGCATTATGTACATCCAAAGCCATGAGAGCTGCTTGTAACGGTGGAAAACCATAGTGATCATCAAGCGGATGAAACAGACTAAGATGTAAAATAGAACAGTGTCCATTTTCATCTATTGGCGCGTAAAAGCCCTTGCGCCCCTCACCATATTGATAGCCCACAGGCCATCCATCATTTCCAGCTTTAACGCTTACACGATCTGGTCTTAAAATTGACAGCGCTTGAGGTAAATCATCGATGAATGATCCATGAATAAATCCATTTCCAGATACCAAAAGATGACCATAGAGCATTTCCAAAAAATTTTTATCAGATTGTCTTTGATTGGGCGTACTTAAAAGTTTGGACACCTTGCTATCAGTGATAATTTTATCGCCTTGTTTTACAATACGAGGTACAGATGCACCAGTCTCTGCAATCAAACGAATACAGCGATGCACGATGGGATTTTTCATATAACCTGAATTGGCAAGCGAACGATAATCCGTTGAAGACCATCGCGCATTTAGATATTGCTGCAGTGCAATAACGTTATTGCCACTATGCTGCGTTGTCGATTTTTGATCAATTGCTTGATCATCCACAGTCTTATTTTGTGACACAGATATCCGCGCCGGCGATAGCCCAGAGGCTAAACGTCGAAATAAATTTTTCATATTATTTTCCAATATTGATTTTAATTAACGTGCGAGATAGAGCCTATCAAAACAAAATCTTTCAGTTGCACTTCAAGCTTGTCTAATTCTTGGCGTCGAATGTTTTCCCAGCATTAATTCTTGTAATCCCCAAACCATAGCATCCAAGCGATCTGGTGACGCACGCGAGGCCAAACCATCACGTGTAAATGTACACATCTCGTCTTCCAATTTATCAAAATTGCCAACGTGCGAAACCCGCCCTTGTTCATATAACAGTGCTATCGGCTCTGCCCTTAGCCATTTTGATTTACTGGCACGGACATTTTTAATGGGCAAATTAACATCTAATGAGCGCAATATAGTCTGCACCATATCGCCACCTTGATTAACCTCAACCACAATATGATCTGCTTTTAGTTCATTAAAAAGCTTGACTACCTGCCGACTCCATTGCAAAGGGCTAGCCGCTTTCAATGTGGCATCAGCTAATACATAACCAC
>CAKMZG010000291.1 GCA_929200335.1 uncultured Alphaproteobacteria bacterium
ATCTTTAATTCCGCCGTCAGTCGCTAGGCTCCTTACCCCGGAACCCCCGCCATCTTTAATTCCGCCGTCAGTCGCTAGGCTCCTTACCCCGGAACCCCCGCCATCTGTAATTCCGCCGTCGCTGGTTTTGTTATTTGCCAACCACTCAACCAGTTCTGCCTTAGGCTCTAAATCCGCCCAAGGCACAGCCGCAGGATCATCGCCCGCGCCCTCATAAACATCATGAAAAAAACCACGGCGCTCAGGTTCACCATCTCTTGCCGCATCTTTGATGTTGATACGTTGCTTAAGCGCTTCGCGGCGCACAAGAAAAACCTCAGATTTAGGACTATTAGAAGTCACGCCTTTTTCTCCCAGCGCCCCTCTTGATTTTGCTGCCAATAGGTCAAATCATGTCCCGCGTCTTTTTGAATTTTCCACTGAACGCGCGCTTTTTTAACCGCATCCCCATCATGGCCATCAAAAATAAAAACTGAACGTGTATAAGGCGATAGCTCTGGTGGTTCTGCGCCATTTAAAACAAAAAGTACAGTCGCCTCATTGGGGTTATCCTTAAGCACCGTTAAACAAATCGGCGCATCTGATTTCTCACCCTCATCTTCAATAATATCATGTGCCAAAAAGCCATTAGGCTTATATGACCATAAAAGCTCGTCGAGGGGCATGAGTTGCCCCTCGTCTTCAACTTGCACCACACAGCGCCATTTCCGTTCTAAACTTTTTTCAAGCAAGCCCGGCAAGACTTTCTCCATAGGAAAATCCATGAGGTGGTAAAATAAAACTTCACTCATGAAGCTTACTCGTAAAAATCTTTAACAAGCTGATCTAATAAACGAACCCCAAAGCCTGATGCCCAAGAGTGATTAATTTCACTTTGAGGAGACCCCATTGCAGTACCCGCAACATCCAAATGCGCCCAAGGGGTATCTTTTACAAAACGTTGCAAAAATTGCCCCGCAGTTGAAGAGCCTGCTAAGCGGCCGCCAATATTTTTCATATCAGCATTTTTACTATCAATCAGCTTATCATATTTAGGATGCAATGGCATGCGCCATAATTTTTCTTCCGTCTTATCACCAGCTTGAATTAAACGGCTGGAAAGCTGATTATCATTTGCAAAAAGACCTGCATACTCATTACCAAGGGCAATTAAAATTGCGCCTGTTAGAGTGGCCAAATTTACCATGAATTTAGGTTTAAATTTCTGCTCACAATAAGTTAAACAATCAGCCAAAACCAAACGACCTTCTGCATCAGTGTTTAAAACCTCAATGGTCTGACCTGACATAGAGGTTACAATATCACCGGGGCGCGTTGCTTTACTACCCGGCATATTTTCTACCAAGCCAATAATGCCAACGGCATTCACCTTTGCTTTACGCGCAGCCAGAGCATGCATCAGGCCAGTAACGGCCGCAGCGCCGCCCATATCACCCTTCATATCTTCCATGCCAGCAGATGGCTTAATAGAAATACCACCTGTATCAAACACAACACCCTTACCGATAAATGCAACTGGCGCTTCTTTTGCTTTGCCGCCCTTCCATTCCATCACCGCTAAACGTGCAGGACGCGCAGAACCTTCAGCCACTGATAAAAGTGAACCCATGCCCAATTTTTCCATTTGCTTTTCAGTTAGAATACTCACTTTAGCGCCCAACTTGGTAAGCGCTTTAGCTTTAGCAGCAAATTCAACGGGACCTAGATAATTAGCTGGCTCATTAACCAAATCACGCGCCAATTTAACACCATCCGCTACACCCTTATCCTGCGCCCATTGTTTTTTAGCAGCAGCACTCAGTGCCGTTGCGACATCCAATTTCATTGGACTAGTTTTTTTCAATGTCTCTTTTTTATGGCGTGTAAATCGGTAACTAGCAAGATCAGCACCCATAGCAATATGAGAGACTTGAGCAGCAGTAAGTGCTGACTTCTTCTCAAGTTTTGCTGGTAATTCAGCAACAATGGTCGCAGCACTTGCTGAACCCAGAAGCGATAGAAT
>CAKMZG010000292.1 GCA_929200335.1 uncultured Alphaproteobacteria bacterium
GCAATGAAGATGTTCAAACGCTTGCTAAATCCCTTCGTGATCTTTGGAGAACACGTGGCGCTAGTTAAGCTTTACGACATATGAATTTAAAATGACCCTGTCACTTCGTGATGGGGTTTTTTTATGAGGTCAGCTCTAATATTCTTAAATATTTGTAATTATCGAGCTTTACTCTTTAATTTTCATAGAAAGCGCTTATCTTGTAATTATAGTGCAATATCATTGACAGTATCAAGATGTGATATGCTCGCGCGTGTAGCGTTTAATTGAGTTTATTAAACGAAAATGTTTCGCGCAAATAAAAAAATTAGAGCAGCAACTTAAATTCATTTAGGTGTATGATGCTCTAAGAAACATTGGTTCTGATATAGAAAGCTATTTATGCGAAATTCAAAAATTCCATTTATAATTTTAGTCTTGTTTATGATAGAAATTGGATTGTTTATCACGGTTGGTGGGCAAATCGGGGTAGCTTTAACCCTTGCTATGATCATTGTAACATCGATTGTTGGTTCAATTTTGTTGCGTGTTCAAGGGGTGGCTGTACTTAATCAACTGCGCTCCGAGATAGAAACTAAGGGCACACCCGGCAAGCCAATGATTCATGGCTTTATGATAATGGTTGCTGGTGTCTTGTTGCTTGTGCCAGGGTTTCTAACGGATACAATTGGGTTTTTATTATTTATCCCACCTGTGCGTAATTTCTTATGGACTTTAATAGGCAAAGATATAGTGGTAAAACCTCAGGCTGCCTCGCAGGGTGGTTATGCTCGTGATTGGGAAGGAGCAAGATCATCAAATGCTGGTTCGTCGCAAGGTGGATCTAGGACAATTGATCTTGATGAAGCTGAATTTGAGCGTAAGGATACGGCGGCACCTGGTGGAAAATCAGATTCACCTTGGAGCAAACCATAGCCTTTGTGCGATTTATAGTGGCTAACTTCTGGCAAGCTTGTAACAATCTTTGACTTATGCTAGCCGTGATATCAATTGATTTTAACATATTCGAAATTAGGGAAATATAATGGCTAAAAAAGACGCAGCTAAGAAATCTGAAAATGCAGAAAAAAAATCCAATGGTAAAGCTGAGGAACAAGCAGTACCATCATTCAATGTTCTGGCACAATATATTAAAGATTTTTCATTTGAAAATCCAAATTCCCCACGCTCATTAGCACCGCAGGAAAAGACGCCTGACATTAATATTAATGTCAATGTTAATGCTAACCCACTTTCAGAAACTGATTTTGAGGTTGAATTGCATCTAGAAGCTAAGGCCGGTGAAGAAAAAGATGTGATGTTTAGTGCTGAATTGGTTTATGCGGGTGTGTTTCGCCTAGAAAATATTCCACAAGAAGCATTGCATCCTGCAGTTTTAATTGAATGTCCAAGATTGCTATTCCCATTTGCACGCCAAATTATTTCTGATGCTACGCGCAATGGTGGTTTTCCGCCATTAATGATTGATCCTATTGATTTTGCTGGCCTTTATCAACAACGCTTGATGGAGCAGCAAATTAAAGAAAATGTAGCTAAATCTTAGCCGCAATATATATACCCCTTTTTAGAAAGCGCTGCTGGCGCGTGTAGCCTTTAGGTGAATTCACCTAAACGAGCACTATTCGCGCAAGTAAAAAATCTAGAGCATCAACCTGAATTCATTTAGATATATGATGCTCTGGTTTTGCAGCGTTTTTTTGTTGGCGGTTATGCTCTAAATGTCACATTGACTTATTTTGATCATTATTTACTTCTATGCATAAATCATAATTCTTATTTTGGACGGAGACATGCCATGAAAATTAAAACAACATTTATTCTTGCAACGCTGGTATCACTTTCTTTTGGTAGTGCTATGGCTGATGAGCTTAAAACTGGGAAGAAGCAATATAAAAAGTGTAAAGCTTGTCATTCCTTAAAAGTTGGAAAAAATAAGGTAGGTCCATCACTTGCAAATATCTTGGGTCGCAAAGCTGGCAGTACTGAGGGA
>CAKMZG010000293.1 GCA_929200335.1 uncultured Alphaproteobacteria bacterium
GTGGTTATTCTGTGTTTGCTGGTGTGGGTGAGCGTACTCGTGAGGGTAACGATCTATACTGGGAAATGATTGAATCTAAAGTGAATGTTGAAGGTGGCGGTGAAGGTTCTAAAGCTGCACTTGTATATGGTCAAATGAATGAGCCTCCAGGGGCGCGTGCTCGTGTTGCTCTATCTGGTCTAACTGTTGCGGAACACTTCCGTGACGAAGGTCAAGACGTTCTGTTCTTCGTTGATAACATCTTCCGCTTTACACAGGCTGGTTCTGAGGTGTCTGCGCTATTGGGTCGTATCCCTTCAGCTGTGGGTTACCAACCAACCCTTGCAACTGATATGGGGCAGATGCAGGAGCGTATTACAACAACGAACAAAGGTTCTATTACCTCTGTGCAAGCGATTTATGTGCCAGCTGATGACTTAACTGATCCAGCACCTGCTACATCATTTGCTCACTTGGACGCGACAACCGTGTTGAACCGTGCTATCTCTGAAAAAGGTATTTATCCTGCTGTGGATCCATTGGATTCTACATCACGCATGATGGATCCAATGATCATTGGTGATGAGCATTATAATGTTGCTCGCCGTGTACAAGAAACACTACAACGCTATAAAGAATTGCAAGATATTATTGCGATCCTTGGCATGGACGAATTATCTGAAGAAGATAAAATCGCTGTGGCTCGTGCTCGTAAGATTGAAAAATTCTTATCACAACCATTTTTTGTTGCTGAAGTGTTTACTGGTTCACCTGGTAAATTGGTCGACATTGAAGATACCATCAAGTCATTTAAAGGCTTGGTAGATGGTGAATATGATCATCTTCCAGAAGCTGCATTCTATATGTGTGGTGGTATTGATGAAGCAATCGAAAAAGCTAAGAAAATGGCCGCAGACGCTGCGTAGCTGCGGATGCTGCTTAGAAACTTAGTTTGGTTAGCGGTCTAGGCCGCTAACAAATGGGTTATCTGATTAACGTTTAAAGAATAAGGTTCACTATGGCCGACACGTTTAAATTTGAACTTGTTTCACCTGAAAAGCTGCTATTGTCAGCTGATGCAACATCTGTTGTTGTTCCAGGCAGTGAAGGTTATTTCACCGTTATGGCAACACATTCAGCATTAATGACAACCATGCGTCCTGGCCTTATACAGGTCAGTGTTGATGGCAAGGATGATGCCTTCTTCGTGCAAGGTGGTTTTGCAGATGTAACACCAACTAGCTGTACCATTTTAGCTGAATTTGCTGTGCCTGCATCAGATATTGATGCCGAGCAATATGATGCAATCGTTGAGGGCATTAAATCAGAACTAGATGCAACTGAAAATGAAGATAAGAAGCAGCAGCTTAATGCTTATCTTGCTCAGTTGAATGAAGTTCGGGATGAGGTCATTGCTGCCTAATTAGCGCTTTTCTACAAAGATTTACAAGAACCCGTCTCATGTATTTGAGGCGGGTTTTTGCTTTTTGATCATAATTCTTTATGATGGTGAGTGCAGGAGGGATTAATGATTGAGATTTCAGACGGGCAGCATTCAGATTTAGCAGAGTTGCAGAATATGCTCTTTGAAACTTGGCATGAAAATTTTGATGCCAGTCTCGGCATTGAAGTTGTGGAGGCTATTTGCCAATCGACTTATTCAATAGAAAAAATGGAGCAACAACTGGATGCTAAATCACTAACTTTTCTGGTTGCAAGGCAGAGCAAGAAAATAATTGGCCATGGATTGGCCCACTGTAAAGATCAAACATTATTTATCCATCGCCTATATGTATCTCCCAAGGTGCAGCGGGCAGGGGTAGGTATTCGCCTCTATCAGGCTCTACGTATGGCCTATGCCGACTATGGAGAGGTTCGACTTGAGGTAATTGAGAGTAATCCAAAAGCGCGAGCCTTCTATGACAAACTGGGCTTTGAAGTGGTGGGCAAAATGAACGAATGCCTAGGTGCTGCTAATGTGCCAAGTTTGAAGATGGCGTTAAAACTATA
>CAKMZG010000294.1 GCA_929200335.1 uncultured Alphaproteobacteria bacterium
GCCATAAGGGTCTCAATAGTAGATCTGAAGGATCCCATAGACCAACCCGAAAACGAGAGAAGATAATGGGACGGTTTAAATCTCCGGGTCAGGCGCAACGTTTTCTCGCTGATCATGACCAAGTCCAAACTGTTTTTCGCCCCCGCCGTCACACTCTTTCAGCTCAATCATATCGTCGCGTGAGAGCCGATGCTCAGGGCGTTTGGCATGACATCACTCGTGAATTAAAAGCAGCTTAGTTCAGACAACGCTACTCCTACATTAACTGACCCAATAAGTTGACGATGCCGTCATTATTCCCAAAATCGGTATCCACTTTTGGGTGACATGCTATAGATTAGTCTATCGAAGAAAAGATACAAAAAGCCTAGAAATACCAGCCTTAGGTGCATTTAATGGCCATTCCGCATAGGCATCCAAACTGCTCAACTCCCAATCTGGCAAGATAAGTTGCACTTGCTCCGCCTTGAGATCGTCTCTAGCCAAAAACTCTGGCACAGACGTAACCCCTGCACCTAATTTAACCAGTTGATAAGCCGCATAAGCATCATTTGTACTGATAATGGTTTGTGGCGATAATTGCACCATCATTTCGTTATTCCCATAAAGCGTAGGCTTTATTTTTCGGACAGGTGATAACTCAATCCAATCACATTTATTAAGATCTTCTGGCACCTTAATTACAGGATGTCTTTCTAAATATTCAGGCGTAGCGACCAGAAATCGTTTCATTTTAAATAAAGATTGGCGGTTTTGGGCGCGATCACGGCTGGGACTCATTCGAATTGCAAGATCATAACCATCATTAACGAGATTCTTGCGCTCATCTGAAAAATCTAATTGTAACCATATTTTTGGATATCGATTTTTAAATTTAAAAATATTTTCCATCAATGGCGATTGTGCAAGTACCGATGGTAGAGACACCCTCAATTCTCCTGAAGGTTCCGCTGATTGATCGCTTAATTCTCCCAAACCCTCTTCAGCTGCTGCTAACATTGCGGTTGCTGATTTTAATAAGGTCTCTCCTTCGCGAGTCAGAGTTAACCGACGCGTTGTGCGATATATCAAGGCGACCCCAAGTTTTTCTTCCAGTTGGGATATATGATGACTAACAACTGAAGGAGATAGGCGCAATTCATTAGCCGCACCACGAAATGAACCGTGATGAATGGCTTTGGCAAAAATGGCAATTTGACGTAATCGATCTAGCATTGTTCTATATTTTCGAATAGTAAAATCTATTTAATCTGTATTTTTATCTAATGTCAATCATGTTTATATGAGGCAAGACACTCGGTGGGGTGATCTTGAAACCAAACATAAGGAAAAATATTATGAACGCATTAAAAACTCTAGCAATTGCAGGCGCAATGAGCCTAGCGACTTTAACCAGCAGCGTATTTGCTGGTGAACGTGAAACTGTACAAGTTTTCTACGATTTTCTTAGTAACCCTGGATCTGAAACCCATAAGAAAGCTTTTTTAGGTGCTTCATCTGATAAATGGGAAAGCCTCGGCGATTATTCAGGCAAAAACAAAACTCGTGAAGCTTTTGTTGGTCAAATGGGTGGTTTTGCTAAATTAATTCCAGATTTAAATTGGAAAGTAGAAGAAATGCACCAAGATGGCGATACCGTGATCGTTCGCAGCCGCGCTACTGGCACACCAAAAGGTAAATTTTTCGGCGTAGACGGTGAAGGCAGAAGCTTTGACATTATGACCATCGATATCCACGATCTGGAAGATGGCAAAATTGTACGCTCTTACCATGTTGAAGATTGGGCTGGTGCACTTCGTCAATTAAGCGGCCGCTAAACTTTAAAGATATCATAATTTAACTCAAGGAGCATTAAAATGAAACGTAGAACATTATTAGCTATACCATTAGCAGCAAGCATTGCACTAACAACATCAGGCATGGCAATGGCAGATTCAATGGCAGACAAAAGCAAAGCAACTATGGATGTTGTAATGTCATTCATGG
>CAKMZG010000295.1 GCA_929200335.1 uncultured Alphaproteobacteria bacterium
GCGCAGAATCCATTAGCGGTGGTGTTATGGCGCTAGGTGGAAAACTTATGGGAGCTGGGCTTGGCATGGGCGATATTCAAGGTGTTGCAAGTGAGACCATCGCTTTTGCTAAAGAAAAAGTAGGTGAGGATGCTATTGATGAAGTTACAAGTTCAATTCCTGGTTTGTCACAATTTATTTGACTCTAGATTTATTAAGTTATAAAAGGATTATTACCATCAAGGTAAAAGTTGATGGTAATATGAATTAAACGAACTGACTTCTCATTTGGGGTGAGTATTAAATTAATAAGTTATAAAAAAATAATTTAAAACTTCAGCTTCCTAATTTTTTTAATTGGTATTATGCTTTCCCTTAAGTTTAAATTTATGGTGATCTTGCGCAGTTTTTTTAATTTAGCTAATAAGCTGGGCATTATTAACTTCTTGAGAACTATAATTAAAAAATGGACTAAATGCATCCTTGGTAGAGGTTTTTTTGTTTTGTTTAATTATTTGGTTTTTCTAAGAAATTCGCTTTATTAAAAAAAAGGTGAGTTAATAGTATGATTGACAGGCTTGCTATTGACCTAATGTTAAATACTTAGTATATAACGCTACGGTAGCTTTAGTGGTGTTCGTCGATTTTCGCCTAGGGGTGGGTTCAATTAGCTAAGGGTACTGAATTTATTTGTTTTACAACAAGGGCTTCGGGTTTCTCACTTTTGATAATGTTGGGCTTGGAAGTTGTGTGTCGGGTGGTTTTATGGCTGTCTCAAAAAAAGCTGTTTTGAGGCGGTTGAGTGCAAAATGTTAATTTCCTTTGCTTCAGATGATGGCTTAGGGAGAGTTACAGGGTAAATATTATGAAAAACGTTTTTCAATCAATCTTTCGTGTGGATGCATCTAAGGCACTAAATTTGCCGCAAGCAGATAAGCCGTTGCTTCGTTCGCTTGAGCCTCGCATTCTATTGGATGCGGCCGCAGCTGAAACGAGTTCTGATATTGCGGATAAGGCAATATTGGAGCAGCAAGCTGCTGACTACGTTGGTAGTAGTGATCATGATGTGGTTGATACCGCTGCTGATGCTTTGGATGCAGATGCCATTGCACCGCCTTTGGAGCGCGATAAGCGTGATGAGATTGTATTTGTTGATGGCGCTGTTGAAAATCTTGGGCAAATACTTGGCAGTATTGATCAAAATGTTGAAGTCATTATTTTGGATGAGGCTACTGATGGGGTTGAGCAAATTGCTGCAGCTCTTGAAGGGCGTTCAGGTTATGATGCTATTCATATTATTTCTCATGGTTCCGAGGGTTCTCTGTCTCTAGGTTCAAGTGAATTAACTGCTGGTAGTATGGCTGGTGAGCATGCTGATGAGATGATTGTCATCCGTGATGCTCTAGATGTGAATGGCGATATTCTTGTTTATGGTTGTAATTTTGGTCAAGGCGAAGAGGGACTTGCTGCTGCAGAAGCGCTGTCCCGTGCGACTAGTGCTGATATTGCTGCGTCCGATGACTTGACAGGTGCTGAAAGTCTTGGTGGTGACTGGGATCTTGAATTGCATTCAGGTGAAGTTGAGGCAGATGCAATTGAGGTGTCTGGTTACAGTGGTGTGCTTGCTGATGTTGATGCTGTCGATGATGCTGAAAGAGCTGTGAAAGGCACGACAATTAATGTGTCTGAAGAGTTTGGCTTGTTGAGTAATGATTCTAGTGAGAATGGGTCTTTAAAAATTACTCAATTTGAAGTTGATGCAGATGGGGATGGTGTTAAAGAAGGGTTTGCTCTTGTTAATGGAACGGCAGAAGCTACATTAGTTGATGCAGGTGGCGATGCTATTGGTGTGCTTACAATTAATGAAGATGGGTCACATGTCTTTGATCCTGCGGAAAATTTCGTAGGTGAAATGCCTACAGCAACCTATACGGTTGAAGATTCTCTTGGTGAAACGGATACTGCTGATCTAAATATTTCAGTTCATGATG
>CAKMZG010000296.1 GCA_929200335.1 uncultured Alphaproteobacteria bacterium
AATGTGATTTTTTTAGCAATCGTGAGGAATATCCTTGCCCTCGCCAATCAAAAATCACCACATCATGGCCTATTTTTAGCAAATCATTGACAGTTTCATAATATTTTTCAATGAACTCATTACGCCCTGTGCAGATTAAAACCGTGCCAAGTTTATCCGTTTTTTTATCTTTATCCGCAAGCCAATGGGCATAACGCAGACGAATATTATCATGTTCAACCCATGCAATTTTATTTGGCTCTGGAACAGAACCATCTTCCAATCCTAATAAGCGTGGCGTATCTTTTTTATCCATCAAATTGCCTAAATTAATTATTTACTTTGATATAATAGCAGTAGCCAATTCAATAAACCCATACAAGAAAATAATATTTCTAATCTATTGGCAGTATTGAGTTTCGTGTTAGGCTATGAACAATAGCCAATAAAATCATACCACCATATGATCTTTGGAAAAATTAGGGGATTAAATGCCAGCGCAAGAACATATTAAAGCCATGGAGGCTTTATGGGAGAAACAACAACAAAACCCTTTAAGCGCTGATGAGCAGAATTTGCTTTGTGCTGTGATCAAAGGCGAGGAATGCTTGCTTCAGGACAAAGCATCACCCCAATTATCAACAATTCGCAGCCAATTTCTGCAATTTTTATTAAGCCAAAACCAAGTTGAATTTAAATTTGGTGACAAGGGGATTCACTTACAAGGTGCGCGAATAATTTGCGCTAATTCTGCTAATAAACGTGAACCTTGGCTCGACCTGCATAATTTAACCCTGACGTGTAACCTCAAATTTAGCAATTGTGTGATTGATGGCACTTTGGATTTAAGCAACAGTGATCTAAAATCACTATACTTTGATCAATGCCAAATCAAAGGCATAAAGCTAGATGATGCCGAGATTGAAGGCCAGCTTCACATTACCAATAAGTGTGAATTTGAGCGTGATGTTACCCTATCCAACATTAACATTTCTGGAGACTTAGTCTCAACCAACAGTGAATTTGCCTCGCCACAATTGGCGCTTTTATGTAACCGCGCAAATATCGGCGGCAAGGTGGTTTTGGGCGGTAACAGCCGATATAACGGCCAAGTTTCCTTTGTGAATGCACAAGTGCAGGGCGATTTTTCTGCGCAAAATGGCAGCTTTGATGGCAATCCCGCGCTTTCCATGCGAAGTGCAAAGATCAACGGTATTTTCCATTGGCGCGACATCAAGGACTGCAAAAATGCCTTAGAACTTTCCAACATGAGTTGTAAGGCATTGAATTTTGATGAAAACTCTTGGTTCATGTGTAGCGAGGTCAAACTCTCTAACCTTACCTATGAAGGCTTTGCACCTATGCCAAGCAATGCCAATGGTGAATTTTGGTGTCGCTGGTTAGACCACCAGCCAGAAAGTCATTTAAAGCAACAATTTCGCCCAAAGCCCTTTGAGATGCTTAGTCAAGTTCTCACCAATATGGGCATGATTGAAGAAGCAATAGCGGTAAAAATTCATAAGGAAAAAACCCGCACGCAATTTATGGCAGACTATGAACCAAAACCTGATCATTGGTTTGATGTTTTTTCGCGGCGACTTAGAATATTCGGCAGGCGCTGGATTTATGGCGCATTAATTGCCTATGGCTACCGCCCCAGCCGCGCGGTCTATTATCTAGTGGCTATCGGACTTTTGGGTGGCTTTATTTATTGGTGGGCGGCGCTCGCTGGTATTATGACCCCAGCACATCCGCTGATCTTTAAAGAAGCTCACGCAGAAAACGGTTTAATTCCTAAAGATTGCGCTAAAAATTGGGTATATTTCCCTGCTGAGATTGCAGAAAAATGCAGTCAATCCATACCCTCTGAATTTTCAGAGTTTCAGCCCTTCATGTATTCTTTTGATGTTCTATTGCCCATTATTAACCTGCGCCAAGAGGTGGACTGGGCGCCGCGCGTAGTTCACCAT
>CAKMZG010000297.1 GCA_929200335.1 uncultured Alphaproteobacteria bacterium
CCTGAGCGCGATGAGAAAAGCTGGTATTAGCTGGTAGTTTTAAACCATCTCTGCATAATCCAGCCATGGTTGGCTCACACTCAACTAGATCAACTTTTAATTCTGGATTATGAGCAAGGGCTGCTATGCCAGCAACACCACAACCTGCACCGAAATCAGCCAATATGCCTTTGGCATCTGTTGGCAGGCTAGCAGCCAATAAGAGTGCATCAACGCCTGATCTGTGGCCACCTTTGATGGGTTGTAAAACCTCAAAGTCTCCATCAAAAAACTGATCTTGACTGACAGCTTGTTTTTCCATTGCCTTCATAATATTGCTCATTGTTGTTCCGCTGGCTCTAGGCCAGCATTTTTTAATATGATGCGTGCCTGACTAAAAGCTTCGCTATATACCATTATGCGCCTTTGTATTATTCCTAAAGAGCCTTCCATTATACTCATGTTTTCATCCATTATCATGTAAGGAATTTCATGATCATTAAACAAACTCTTGATAAATGAAATTAATACGACGTCATTCGTGCGTAACAGTTCTTTCATGCCCACTGCCCTTTATAACGTACCCCTTATAACGTGTTTCTAATTTGGCATTTCATGGTATCAATTACAAATAACTTTGAAGCATATTTGATCACAAAATTGTGATAATTGTCTAAATAATATGACGTGTCACGTAAAAGGTCGAAATGAGGTGATCTGTCACTTGTGTTTTTGGTAAAACCTATCTATTTTGCCCTCAGTTACTATGTGATAATTTGCATAGTGCGTAAGGCTGTAAAGCAGAGAGTGCCACAAATTGTGGACTTAGCCATAGGAGTATTAGCGTGGGTGTTGTTGTATCGCTAGATGATAATAAAAAATTAGACGCAAACCCAAAATCTGATGCAAGTGCCAGTATTGAAGCACTGCTTAAACTAACCAAGCCCGGTATGGCGCAGGTTAATCAGTTAATTTTATCAAAATGCGGCTCTGATGTGCAGATGATCCCAGAAGTTGCGCGTCATTTGATTGATAGTGGTGGTAAGCGCCTGCGTCCAATGTTAACCTTGGCTGCAGCGCAGCTTTGTGGCTATCAAGGCTCCCATGATATTACCTTGGCTGCAAGTGTTGAATTTATGCATACCGCAACGCTTTTGCATGATGATGTGGTTGATGAGAGTGATTTAAGACGTGGTAAATCTACTGCGCGGATGGTTTGGGGTAATCAGGCCAGCGTTTTGGTAGGTGATTTTTTGCTGGGGCAGGCTTTCCGCATGATGGTTGATGCTGGCTCACTTGATGCTTTGGATGTGTTGTCATCTGCAGCCTCTGTGATTGCAGAAGGCGAAGTGATGCAATTGTCTGCAGCGCAAAACATTGAAACCACCGAAGATCAATATTTAGAGGTAATTAAAGCAAAAACGGCTGCGCTATTTTCTGCTGCAGCTGAAGTAGGCCCGATTATTGCCGATGCTGATAGTTCTATGCGCACGGCATGTCGTTCATATGGGTTAAACCTTGGTTTAGCCTTTCAAATGATTGATGATGCTTTGGATTATGGCGGCAGCGCTGCTGAATTGGGTAAAAATGTTGGTGATGATTTCCGTGAGGGCAAAATCACCTTGCCTGTTATTCTATCTTATCGCCGTGGCTCAGATACAGAGCGAAAATTCTGGCGTGAGGCTATGGAGCAGGGGCAAAATGATGATGATGCTCTAAAACATGCGCTTGATATTATGAAAAAATACGGTGCTATTGAAGAGACTATTGAGCGCGCTCATACCTATGGCAACACTGCGCGTGATGCACTTGCGCCTTTGCCAGATCAGGCCATTAAACAAGCCTTATTAGATGTGATTGGCTTTTGTATTAGCCGCGCCCATTAGAGCTTGATGCATTTGTATGAATTCAAAATGCCGCTCTAGATTCCTTAATTGA
>CAKMZG010000298.1:0-491 GCA_929200335.1 uncultured Alphaproteobacteria bacterium
GATATATCCTAGGATTCCTAGGTATAATTTTCTTTGTGCTCATTTCCTCAAATTCAGCTTATTGTGAACCGATACTTACTAAATTTATTGATAAAATTGATGTGGAAACATTAGTACCTGGTGCTGAACATTTAGGCACAATGCAAGTTGATATTCCCGTTATTCCCGCATTAAAGGGGAATGAAATAATTGGCTATGTATTTTTAACATCAGATTTTGTGTCAACAACAGGCTATTCTGGAAAACCTATTCACATTGTAATGGGAGTAGATAATGAGGCTAAAGTTACCGGTGTAAAATTGGTAAAGCACTCAGAACCCATTGTTTTAATTGGTATTCCAGCATCAAAAATCAAAGCCGCTACTCAAAAATATATTGGCCTTGATCTCATAAAAGAAGCAACAAATAATGGTTCGGCCCATGATCTTGATATAATTTCTGGGGCAACAGTTACCATAATTGTAATCGATGATTCAATCGTGCGAGCTGGT
>CAKMZG010000298.1:501-1865 GCA_929200335.1 uncultured Alphaproteobacteria bacterium
AAAAGTATCAAGACAAGTGGGGCTTGGAGGTTTGTTGCCGGATCTAAAAAATCAAGGGCCTGTTAAAAAAATATTACGCCCAGACGGGGCCGATATAATGCTGTCGGATTGGCAAACTCTTTCTGGCGATGGATCTATTCGTACACTGCGTTTGGATGTTGGACAAGTCAATAAGGCATTTGAGGATTCGGGTGATAACCGTGCGATAAAACATCCTGAAAAAGGTAAAGCTGAGACCACATTTATAGATATGCAAATTGCTCTTGTTAGCGTACCAGAAATTGGCAAAACCCTACTGGGTGAAGGTGAATATGAAAATTTATTGAAGTGGATAAAAGAGGATGAAGAAGCCATTTTAGTTTTGGGTCGGGGAAGGTATTCTTTTAAAGGGTCGGGATATGTTCGCGGCGGAATTTTTGATCGCATTCAACTCATACAAGGGGATGCGTCGGTTAGATTTAACGATAAGCAACATAAAAGACTAGGTAGTTTATCGCCTGATGATGCGCCGAGTTTTAAAGAACTGGATATTTTTAAATTATCAAGAAATGAAAATTTTGACCCCGCTGAGCCATTTAGATTTCAATTGTTAGTACAGCGAGCCGTTGGTGCTATTGAGAAAAAATTCATAACATTTGATCTAGGATACAAATTGCCAGATCGATTTATTGAACAGATTGCAGCAGTTAATACTCCAACTCAAAATTTAGGACAAGGAACTGATCAACTAACTAAATCAGACCCCCATGAACTCACTCATTTATGGAAGCGCGTATGGCAACAAAAACGTGCTGAAGCTGTAATTTTGGGCATAATGATTATAATTTTAACCTTAGTCTTCTTCTTTCAATTACAGCTAACTAGGCATGAACGGTTGACCTTTTGGTTCCGTATTGGGTTCTTAACATTCACACTATTCTTTTTGGGGTGGCATGCAAATGCACAACTTTCTGTTGTCAATATTCTTGCATTCTTCTCAGCCGTGACGAGTAATTTTTCTTGGTCTGCCTTTTTAATTGATCCTTTGGTTTTCATTCTTTGGTTTTCAGTTGCCGCATCTTTATTATTTTGGGGGCGAGGCGTATTTTGTGGGTGGTTATGTCCGTTTGGTGCCTTGCAAGAATTAACAAATAAAATAGCCCGCTATTTTAAAGTTCCTCAAATCACTGTGCCTTGGGGTATCCATGAGCGCTTATGGCCATTAAAATATATGATCTTTTTAGGTCTATTCGGGTTGTCTTTGTATTCTCTTGAATTAGCAGAACATTATGCGGAAATTGAGCCTTTTAAAACAGCAATTATTTTAAAATTTCAACGCTACTGGCCTTATGTTGTATTTGCTGTTTTATTGCTCGGTGTAGGGC
>CAKMZG010000299.1 GCA_929200335.1 uncultured Alphaproteobacteria bacterium
GCTCTAGATTCCTTTATTTGTGCGAATAGTTCTCGTTTAGGTGAATCCACCTAAATGCTACACGCACTAGGCACTTTTGAAATGTTTGGAGAGTTTCAGCCCTTGCGATTGGTAGTTTGAGCCTAGATCTGTACCATAAAGCGCTTTAGGACGCGATAACATATGCTCATAAACCAAACTACCAACAATCTGCCCATGCTCGACAATGAAAGGCACCTCATGAGAGCGTACCTCTAATACAGCGCGTGAACCTGCACCACCTGCCGCTGCATGACCAAAGCCAGGGTCAAAAAAGCCTGCATAATGCACTCGAAATTCACCAACAAGCGTATCATAAGGCACCATTTCCGCTGCATATAAAGGCGGTACATGAACAGCCTCACGAGAGACAAGGATATAAAACTCATCAGGATCAAGCACCAGCTCTTTTTGATCACGCACATAAAGTGGCTCCCAAAAATCTAGCACCTCGTTAGCTGCCTTTTTATCTACATCCACAACGGCCGTATGACGTTTGCCGCGATAACCAACAAGTCCTTTATCATCGCCCGTCAAATCAATAGACATAGCAATACCATTGCCAGAAATGAACGGTTCTGAAGTTGCTACCAATGTTTCATTATTATGCAATTCACGCAGCGCATCTTCATTTAACAAGGCTTGGCCGATGCGGAAACGAATTTGCGAAAGTCTTGAACCTTGACGCACAACTATTGGGAAAGTGCGAGGAGAAATCTCTAGATAAAGCCTGCCTTTATATCCCTTTGGAATTTGATCAAACTGCTGAGTATTATCAACAATCACACGGGTAAAAATGTCCAACCGTCCCGTGGAACTTTTAGGGTTTGCTGAGGCAGAAATATCATCTGACAAATCTAGACTTTCCAAAAGCGGTACAATATAAACGCAACCGGTTTCTAATACCGCGCTTTCAGACAAATCTATCTCATGCATTTTATAGCGTATTAGCTTTTCCTCAACCGTATGCTCTTTACCCGGTAAAAAACTTGCACGCACACGATAAGCTTTGGCACCAAGTCGCAAGTCAAGGCTCGCTGGTTGTACTTGATCTTTATCAAAAGGCAATGATGTTAAAAGTTGCCCCTCGCTATGAAGCGCCTCGATATTTTCTTTGGTTAAAATGCCGTCAGTGCGTTTATTCATCATAAGCCTCAAAACAGGTTTAGGAAATCCTATGGATTGGTTTAAGCAAATTTTACAATTGACGAAAAGAGTAAACTGGCTTAAAAAGCGCGTTATCCCGTGGTGATTTGAGCCGGCCGGCTTGCAGCCACGTAAAATAACTCGCTAAAATGGCCGTGGAGCGCGATATTGACTGGCTTTGCGGCGTGCATTGCCGGTTTTTTTGTACCTTCAAAGCAAGAAGATACCCAAAACCTGCATAACAATAATAACCTCTTTATGAGATTTTGGAGCATGTAATGACCAACGATAATTCAAATTGGCGCCCAGCTACAAAAATGGTTCATGGTGGCATCACCCGCTCACAATTTGGCGAAACTTCTGAAGCCTTATATTTAACGCAAGGCTTTGTTTATGATTCAGCAGAAGCCGCAGAAGCCCGCTTTAAAGGTGAAGATGATGGCTATGTCTACTCAAGATATGCCAATCCAACCGTCTCGATTTTTGAAGAACGCATGTGTTTACTTGAAGGCGCAGAAGCAGCATTAGCCACAGGCTCAGGCATGGCAGCGGTTGCAGCCGCTATTCTTTGTCAGGTTAAAGCAGGCGATCATATTGTTGCAGCGCGCGCACTATTTGGCTCTTGTCGCTATATTGTTGAAACCCTAGCCCCACAATATGGTGTAGAATATACAC
>CAKMZG010000300.1 GCA_929200335.1 uncultured Alphaproteobacteria bacterium
CGGCTGTACCAATCATGATGCCAATTAGAGACAGAAAGGCAATGACTGACACCATTGTTTCAGATTTTTTTGAACGTAAATAGCGAAAAGCAAGCATTCGTTCAAAAATGCCAAATGGCGCGGTATCCTGCGTTTGACGCTGAGTAGTTTGCGGCTGATTTGATTGCGTAGCAGCTGTTTGATTCATTAGATAGTTCCGATTTAAGGATTCGCTTTTTCAAATATATAGAAATTGCTAGAAATTAGAACCCCAAAGCAAAGCAAACCTATTTTCTATATTTCAGCCATCAATTTATTAATTGCAGCATCAACACTCAACACTTCACGTTCTCCAGTGGCACGGTCTTTGATTTCAACATCACCACTTTCAGCAACCCTTGGACCAACAATCACTTGAGTTGGCAAACCAATCAAATCCATTGTGGCAAATTTAGCGCCTGCACTTTGATCACGATCATCATAAAGCGCATCTTTGCCAGCTTTAAGGCAAGCGGCATAGATCTTTTCGCTTAATTCATCACAAGCACCATGGCCAGGTTTCATATTGATAATACCAAGATCAAATGGAGCCACAGATTTTGGCCAAATGATGCCATTGTCATCATGGAATGCTTCGATTAAAGCGCCAACAAGGCGTGAAGGTCCAATACCATAAGACCCCATATGTACAGGACGAGTTTTACCATCTGGATGGGTAACTTCAGCAGCTAGTTTTTCTGAATAAGTAGTACCAAATGAGAAGATATGCCCCACTTCGATGCCACGCGCTGCAATTTTTTGATCTTCAGCAATCTCATTCCATTTAGTTTCATCAAAGACTTCATCGGTTGCTGCGTAATGCTCTGTCCATTGAGCAACAATATTTTGCATCTCTTCAGCATCATCAAAATCCACATCTTCTGGCGGCACAGGCAATTGCAAATAATCCTTGTGGCAAAAAACTTCATTTTCACCAGTTTCAGCAAGAATAATAAATTCATGGCTAAGCTCGCCGCCAATTGGGCCTGTATCTGCACGCATAGGAATCGCTTTAACACCAAGGCGCTCAAAGGTTCGTAAGTATGAGACAAACATTCTATTATATGCCTCAACCGCGCCCTGCTCATCCAAATCAAAAGAATAAGCATCTTTCATTAAAAATTCACGACCACGCATTACGCCAAAACGTGGGCGAACTTCATCACGGAATTTCCACTGAATATGATAAAGATTTAAAGGGAGATCTTTATAAGATTTAACATATGAACGAAATACATCAGTTACCATTTCTTCATTGGTGGGACCATAGAGCATTTCGCGCCCATGACGATCTTCGATGCGCAACATTTCTTTGCCATAAGCATCATACCGGCCACTTTCACGCCAAAGATCAGCAGATTGCAGTGTTGGCATCAAAATTTCATTCGCACCAGCGCGGTTTTGCTCTTCACGAATAATCGTTTCAACTTTACGCAATATTTTGAGACCTAAAGGCAACCAAGTATAAATGCCAGCAGATTGTTGCTTAATCATCCCGGCTCTTAACATCATTCGATGTGAAGTAATCTCAGCCTCTTTGGGCGTTTCTTTTAAAATGGGCAGAAAATACCGTGAAAATCGCATGTTCTATCTCTTAATTTGTTAGCATGATTTATCTTTATATTGCTTATAGCGCTAATTACTACCGAAGCAACTGCTATGAGATTTTTTAAGTGATTTTATTCAAATTAGAAAATCCATCATATATAACAATCATTTTCCCTCTCAATTCACGTTAAAATATTAAAAAATATCTATTTTTGAGAAAAAAAAGAGGTAATTGGCTAATTTAAAACATTTTTTAGTATAAATA
>CAKMZG010000301.1 GCA_929200335.1 uncultured Alphaproteobacteria bacterium
GTACCATGCCGAGCGAAAACGCAGTCTTTACACCCTCGTCGATCCTATTTCGCCCCCGCCACATCATATCAATACGTATTCTTATGAACCTAGATATGATCTGGTGGAGGCGCCGGGTACCGCCCCCGGGTCCGAATGGTTTATTACACAGGTATTTTATCGCCATAGTCGGCAAGCCGACACCTTCTATATAAGCATTCCAATGCATATTGCAAAGAATAAACTTTAAAATTTTTATCCCCAGTCATACTGCCCTTAAGTAAGGTTTTTGCTACTTTGTCTTGAAAAAGACACAACTTAGCCCCATATTAAATATGAATCGGGGTGAGATATATTATGCCGATGTTCATTTTTCTATAAGGGAGCTTACCAAATGAGTGATTATTTAGCTGAAGTACAGCGTTATGACGCTAGCGCAGATCCAGAAATTGTTTCAAAAATTGTAAAACATCTAGGTATTGCCTTACGCAATCGTGACAGTTCATTGGTTTCATGTTCTGATACTTCAGAGCTTGACCGTGTGCGCAAGAGCTGGTGCATAAAAAAATTAGGCCAAACAGATGAAGCAAAATGCGATGACGTGATTGCTAAAGTTTGTGAGACTATGAAAGGCGACCGCAACAAAGGCCGCGTAACTTTTTACTATCTCGTTGCAAAACATTTTGGCCAACTTGGAGATCTATAAGCCTCTCTGTTTATTTTAATTTTAAAGCCCTTGATTTATATTAAGGGCTTTTTTATTGCCCAAATTCAACTTCACCTCCCCCTCACAACAATGTGTTTGGCAATTTATCTCAAACATCCTCATATTAGAGTTCGATACACCTTACTTAATTAGGAGATGACAAATGATTTCACGACGCAATTTTTTAAAGTCCGTAACATTAAGCACTACTGGTATTGCTACAAGTTTGATTATCGGAACTTTGCCTGTGCTGGCAAAAAAATCAAAATTTTTCACAGGCCTTAAAAGTGGCTATGGCGCAGCAGGTTATGATGTGGTTGCTTATTTTACGCAGAAGCAACCCATTAAAGGTAAAACCCAATATGAAACCACTTGGCAAGGTGTTAAATGGGCATTTTCTAACCAAGAAAATTTAGACAAATTTACAGCTTCGCCTGAAAAATACGCCCCACAATATGGCGGCTATTGCGCATATGCGGTGAGCAAAGGTTATACAGCTAAGGGCGATCCGAATGCCTGGACAGTTCATGATGGCAAACTTTATCTTAATTATTCAGATCAAGTACGCGGCCTATGGCTTTCCAATCGAGATAGCCATATCAAAAGCGCCAATCAGAACTGGCCTAAGGTTTTAAATTAAAATCAAAGCCATAAAGGTAACAGCGTATCAAATATAATCCTTTATTCTTGATATGCTGTTTTCATCTGTCGCAGTACTTCTCATCTCCAACACCCCTGTACTGCGGCAGATGTTCACCCTATATTGCAGCAAACAGTTTCCCACACTGCAACAAATATTGAAATGTCACATCATACAGATATTGATAATCATAACTATTTTGAGAATTTCATTACGCCAAGACATGGCGATAATCTAGGGACCTACAAGTAAATGGTGGTGCTGTTAGACTAAATCGAACCAGCCTCAGAAAATAGTGACACCGTTTTTAAGCTCGCCAAAAATTGATGCCATTGAGAGAGACCCTCAGCACGGTTTTTCTTGTAAATTTGTCTCGATGTCAGGTATCTCTCGAAGTTGAAATAGTTGTAAAAAATCTGCTTGAATTTGGGTAAAATCATCATAGTGCGATTGCGTCTAAATCGCAACAT
>CAKMZG010000302.1 GCA_929200335.1 uncultured Alphaproteobacteria bacterium
AAAGTGACAATACTTATTTTCAAATATCAGGCAGCATACACTGAATGGATGAATACACCTAGCAGACCTGAATACCCAAGAATTGGACCAAAGCCATGGTGGGATGATGACTGACTATGAGGTTAAAAATGATCAATCGCATTGTTAGTTTTTATGAAGGCCTTTTCTATTACTTTTTATCTTCTGGGGGAGGGTTCGTTGATAAAAAATCGCCAAGTGATTCCAAAGCAATATTCCCCATGTCTATGTATTTACTATTACCTCTAGTCCATTTACGACTTTCTGTTTTAGAAAACTTAAGTGGATTTTGGCAGAAATATCTTTCCGATAGTTCAATAATAGTATTCGCGTTGCTCATTTGGTTAGCTAATTATTTGTATTTTTTTGGAAAGAGCAAAAGGTGGAAATCTATTGTGGCTAGATATGAAAAAATGCTTGAATCTGAGATGCAACGGGAAATGGATGTTGCACGTAATTTTACAATGGGTTCATTTATCCTTTACTTGATGGTAGTAGGGCTGATGTTTTTTTGAATTCAGATGTTAATTGGGGTCAGATGCGACTTAAATAATGAGGGTCAGATTGAAAATAATGAGGGTCAGATTGAAGCTGTCATAGTTTAACGGACACTCAAAATGAGAGACAATTAGTTATTATATATATAGGACACCCATAAATTGTTGATCTATTTCGTCGCTTGTCGTATACTTTTGTCATGACTCGAGCACGAGACCAAATAATCAGTTTGTCGGATACACCGTACTATCACTGTATGGCGCGTTGTGTGCGGCGTGCTTATTTGTTTGGTGATGATGCGGTGTCTGGTCGCTCGTTTGATCATCGCAAGGCGTGGGTCGAGGATAAGCTGGCGTTTCTAACGTCGGTGTTTGCCATAGACGTTTGTGCGTATGCGGTGATGAGTAATCATTACCACGTGGTGCTCAAAGTGGATGTAGAGCAAGCGACCGCGTGGTCTAACCAGGAGGTATTAGATCGATGGTTGCAGGTGTTCTCCGGCAATGTGTTGGTGAACCGTTATGTGACAGGTGATGAGCAGTCCCAAGCAGAGGTTGAAAAAGTACTCGAGTGTGTTGAGAAATGGCGGGAGAGATTAACGGATATCTCTTGGTTTATGCGGGTGTTGAATGAATCCATCGCGCGTATGGCAAATGAAGAAGATGACTGCAAGGGTCGTTTTTGGGAAGGACGGTTTAAGAGTCAGGCTTTGTTGGATGAAGCGGCGGTATTGGCGTGCATGGCTTATGTTGATTTAAATCCAGTTAGAGCGGGTATAGCGGAACTGCCAGAAGACAGTGAGTTTACTTCGATTCAACAAAGACTGAAGGAATTTGCAACCAGAAAAGCTGGGCGGCCTAGTTTAGATAAAGATAAATCAGATAAACCTGAATCAAGCGCACGACAAAAGCCAGCGTTATATCCGTTCAACAACGGTGCGGAGCTAAAAGATGGCGAAAAGGCATTGCCGTTTTCATTGAAAGATTATGCAGAGTTATTGGATTGGACGGGAAGGGCGATGCGACATGACAAGCGCGGCAGTATCCCAGAGCAAGCGCCACCGATATTGGAACGAATTGGGTTTAGCGCGCAGCGTTGGCTGAATTTTGTTCCAAAAGTAGAAAAGTCCTTTTGTCATGTGATCGGAGCCCCCGAAGCAATGCAAGCATTGGCGCAGACCTTTGGATTAGGGTGGTTTAAAGGGCAGGCCGAGGGCCGGGCTTTATATGGTGGTGCTCAATAGCGGCTGGAAAACACGAATAG
>CAKMZG010000303.1 GCA_929200335.1 uncultured Alphaproteobacteria bacterium
CATAATGGAGAGGTAACTTATGAAATTAGTTTGGAGTCTGCGGGTCAAATTCAATTTGGAGTAATTTAATGCAAGTTAATCATTTACGCGGTGAAATTTTAGCTGAACTAGATGGTAAAAAATACTGCCTAGTACTCACGTTGCAGTCTTTAGCAGAATTAGAAAAATCATTTGGAGATGATACGCTTGAATCGCTTGTGCAGAGATTCTCGGCAGGTAAATTTTCTTCAAATGATTTGATAAAAATTATTGCAGTAGGATTACGCGGCGCTGGTTACACTTATACAGATGAAGAAGTAAGTGAAATGCGTGTTGATGGAGGTGCCAATGGTTATGTTGCTATTGTATCCCAACTTTTAAATGCGACTTTTAATTCTGAAAATGGTTGATGCCATGAATGATGAACCGCTATTAAAAATTGAAAAAAAACATTTTCCTTGGAAAATGGCGATGCAATTTGGGTTTGGCATATTGCATTTATCGCCAACTCAATTTTGGTCAATGACTTTAGTTGAATTTAACAACGCATTACAGGTTTATTTTGGCAATATTACATTACCCTTAAGGCGTGATAATTTGGATAGTCTTATGCAGAAATATCCCGATAAATAGTGAGATTAAACGATTAATTAATTTGCTTGTAGATTGGATGTAATTATGGAAAAAAATGAAAAATTTATCGTTGAAGTGGAAGCAAACACAAAGCCTTTTGAGATGGCAATGCAAAATTTAACGGAACAATCAAAAGCATTTGGCAATGCTTTTACATCATCACTTCAGCGTTCAATTGTTAGCGGAAAGTCATTTGACGATACTTTAAAGTCTATCGGTATGAGTTTAGCTAATACGGCATTGAAAGCTGGTTTGAAACCATTAGAAGGAGTTGTAAGCAACTTATTCAGTTCAATATTTTCCAGCTTTGGTGGCGGCGGTGGCGGTGCATCGTTTTTTGCCAATGGTGGTGTCTTTAATCAACAGGGGATTGTGCCTTTTGCTAAAGGTGGAATTGTGAATACACCAACTCTCTTTTCTGCTGGTCAAAGTCTTGGTGTAATGGGGGAGGCTGGGAGTGAGGCAATTTTACCTTTGGCACGAGGTGCTGATGGTAAACTTGGCGTAAAATCTGAAGGCAAGTCTTCGCTAGCTTCTCAAGTAATTTTTAATATAACAACACCAGATGTTGAGAGCTTCTATCGCTCAGAAGCGCAAGTGAGTGCCATGCTTGCGCGTACAGTTGGGCGCGGTCAACGTAGCCTATAATTTTATTTTATAAAGGAACTATGATGGAAGAAAATAGCGACTTCCATGAGGTGCGCTTTCCCACAGATATTGCATTTAATTCAAGTGGCGGCCCTCAACGGAAAACTGAAGTAATCACACTTGGTTCTGGTCATGAGCAACGTAATGCAAGGTGGCGAAGTTCACGCCGCAAATATGATGTGGGATACGGGGTGAAATCTTTGGATGATTTATACCGCGTAATTGAATTTTTTGAAGCGCGGAGAGGTGCTCTTCATGGATTTAGATTTCGTGATCCGATGGATTGGAAATCTTGCCCACCCCTTCAGATGCCAAATGTAGATGATCAGATCATTGGGATTGGCGATGGTCTTACAGCCTCATTTCAATTGTCAAAAACATATGGGTCAAACCAAGGTGGGTTTGAACGAGATGTGGCAAAAATTAACAGTGAACATTTTGCACTTGCAAAGAATGGTGTGTTGCAAAATGAAGGTGTTGACTTTGAGTTAAGCTATAATAC
>CAKMZG010000304.1:0-490 GCA_929200335.1 uncultured Alphaproteobacteria bacterium
TAGTTCAGGCTTCAGCACATGAGCCTCTTACATTATTAGAAATTAAACAGCATTTGCGCATCACTCATACAGAAGAAGATGATTTGCTGTTGGATATAGCTCGTGCAGCGCGAGAATTGGTGGAGCATCAGATTAATCAAAAATTGATAAGTCAAACTTGGCGTCAATATATTGATGGTGAAATGAAGGCTCAATTCATAGACATTCTTATTGCGCCAGTAAAGAGCATTAATTTAATTACACTATATGATCGAAGTGGCAATTCTATTGCTTTGTCTCAAGGTCATTATTGTTGGCTACCTAATTTGAGCCAAGTAAAAATTCTAGCACCTGCGCTGTTGCTGGATTTTTCCAATGGTATGGAAATTGATGTTCAAGTGGGATTGGCAAGTGTCCCAACTGAAGTACCAGATGCTTTAAAACGTGCAATCTTATTACTTATTGCCCATTGGTATGAGTTTCGTGGAGCTATTGATACCAGTGAACATCC
>CAKMZG010000304.1:500-1752 GCA_929200335.1 uncultured Alphaproteobacteria bacterium
ATGTAAAAGATCCAGGAATTTTGTCTCATTTTTTACGATTGGAGCAGCCTGATGAAACATCAACTTTGTCTGGTGGTATTGACGTTAATTGGATAGTTATTGGGAATGTCTGGGCAGAAATAAAACCCTATCGTACTCAGTCTCAATTTGTTGCTCAGCAAGATATGGAAGAAACATCTCATATAATTACTATGCGCTTTCGGCATGATATTGCAAGTGGTTGGCGCCTCCGTAAAGATTGTAGGATTTTTGAAATTCATTGGCTTCATGATATCGCCGAAAAAGGGCAATATTTAGCCTGTTATTGTAAAGAGCAAGGGCGATGAATTTAAAAGTTAAATTCAAACAGCCAGAATTTGTAAAGCTGCTTTTAACCAACAATCAAACAAAAACTCTAAATAGAATTTCCCAAAAATTGGAAAACAAGAAAGAGCGCCTCACGAGAAAATATCTTTTCATGAATAACGTGAGCATATTACCAAATCTATCAAATGATCCACTCAAGCGTAGGTTCACTGTTTTGAAAAAATTAAATTATAGCGGCCGCAAACCCTATAGATTTGGAGGTAAGTATGTCTGATTACATGAGTGAATTCCAATCAGCATTAATTGAAATATTGAAAGCTGATTTAACGTTAGTTGATGAATTAGGTGGCAAAAAAATTTATGATCATGTGCCCAGCAAAATGTGTTTTCCTTATATTTGTTTAGCCAAGATGCAGGTCCAAGACTGGGATACTTCATCTGATCAAGGAATTGAATATTATTTTGACCTTCATGTTTGGTCAAAGCAGCGTGGACGCAATGAATCCTATAGAATTTTATCGCATATTAAACGACTGCTAGATAATCAAAATTTGCCGTTGGAAATGCAAAATTTAGTGAACTTATCATGGCAATTTTCGGAAATTGAGCGTGACGATGAAGCGCGCTGTTATTTGGGTATTATACGTTTTCGAGCGGTGAGTGAAATTTTGAACAATTGAAATTTATAAACAATAAATGAAGGAAATATTATGGCAGCACAAAAGGGAAAAGATCTTCTGCTTAAAGTTGATGCAAATAATGATGGAACATTTACAAGCGTAGCTGGAATGCGTTCGAGGCGCATTTCGTTTAATGCAGAAAGTGTTGATGTGACGGATTATGAATCATCTGGACGCTGGCGCGAATTGCTTTCAGGGGTTGGAGTGCAGCGTGCTTCAATTTCAGGTTCAGGGCTTTTTAAAGATAAAGCAACTGATGCTGAAAT
>CAKMZG010000305.1 GCA_929200335.1 uncultured Alphaproteobacteria bacterium
TGATGATGATGCTGCTATATGGCGCGCGCTCAGCGAGGATGCAACTGCACTGGAAAATGGTACATCGCCTCAAGACTTGATCACCTCTGCCTTATGGCCAGATAGCATTCCAGATTTCATACAAACAAATTGGCAAGACTTAAAAAAGCGCCTCACCACTGATATTAATTTTAAAGATCAAAACTGGGGTGTTTGGATAGGCTGGTATGAAGACCGTCTGCATGGCCGCCCTGCCAATGAAGCCTTAGAGATTGCCCGCGCAACCCTACCCGATGACCTATGGAAGCAAGGGACTAAGACGGTTAATGCTAAAATTTTAGAACTGGAACTGGAACATAACCCGCCACCAGCACAAACCGCTGGTGCATTGAATTTTGAAATCAATGATGATGGGCTGGTTGATCTATCAGAACTAGCGCGTGGCATTGAGCATGATACGGATGAAGATGCTCAAGAACGTCATCAAGAAGTGCTTGAAAATGCACAGCGCCTACAAAAAAGCATAAAAACCAATCAGCGCATGGGCAATGACCCTAGCCTTGGTGAAATTCTAGATCGTTTCATTGCAGCACTTGGAACCTCTATCAAAACCATCAATAAAAATACACTTTTTCCTCGAGGTGATAGACTGCGTAAACGCAATTCTATACAAGAGGCCGTTGCAGCCGATAAAAGTTACGATTCAGATTACCCGCCTCTACCCGATGATATCGCCGATCAATTGTCTGAGCTAGTTGGCAGTTACAACATCATGGTTGGCTTGGATGCAGGACTTGCAAAATGTGATCAAATAAGGCTAGGCCCTGATGTTGAAGCTATTGAAGATGTTGTGTCTATCGAAGATAATGCTGCAGAAGAGGCATTGTCCCTTATTGAATCTGCAATGCAAAATTTTGAATTTTCAGGTGCAGCCGAAGAGGCCTTTGAAGAAGAGTTTGAGGCTGCACGTGAAGATACCACACCCAATAAACGCTCAGTAAAACGCGCTATTGAAAGCAGCCTGAATACATTACGCGCGATTGGCAGATTTGTTTGGCGACATAAAGGGAAAATTTCTGCTGGCATAGGTGCTACGGCTGGTGGAAGTTACTTTATTTGCGAATGGTTAGTGGCTAAGCAAACTATATTAATGACGACTTTCCCAAATCAAACATGGTTATGGCCAATAATTGATTTTATAAAAACATGGATTGTGATTTAAACTAAACTACCCAATGCTTACAAAATATGATAGCACATATTAAAATAACCCATGAACATTATGAAGTATAAAAATTTCAGTGCGCGTATAGAATATGATGATCAAGATGAAATATTTTTCGACAAAATTGCTGGCATTCGTGATGGTGTGAGCTTTCATGCCGATAGTGTTGCTGATCTAAAAACAGCCTTTCATGAGGCCGTGGATGATTATATTGAAACCTGCAAAAAAATTGGCAAAACCCCACAAAAACCATACTCAGGCAAAATCATGGTGCGCATAGACCCCGATGTTCATCGTAATGCTGCTTTATCGGCAGAGCTTTTGGGCATGAGCCTTAATCAATGGACGGAAAATGTGCTAAAAAAAGCAGCAAAGCAATCTAATTAACACACTATGTGTGGAACACACATAGTGCGGAACGCACACAATGTGAAACACACTATGCGTGGAACAACCGCTCGCCCTGCTCTTTGATTACCTGTTTGCATTTCATAAATGTATATTCAACGCATTGCTCTTTCGTGGTGAAAATATCACTACGAATAA
>CAKMZG010000306.1 GCA_929200335.1 uncultured Alphaproteobacteria bacterium
ATTAAGGAGGACGAAGTAATATATCAATTGCGTAGTCTCAAAATTTCAAAATCTACAGGATTAGATAACATCCCTGCTAAAGCTCTTAAAATATCCGCGGACATTGTTGGTCCGCCATTAACTTGGATATTTAACCTTTCGATCCAAAAAGGAGAATATGTGGATGAATGGAAAAAAGCCTGGGTTACACCCATTTATAAATCTGATGACAGGTTGAAATGCGAGAATTATCGCCCTATCTCGATACTACCCATTGTTAGTAAAATACTTGAGAGATGCGTCTTTAATCAAATTTATAAATTTCTTAATGACAATTCACTTCTTTCAAAACATCAACATGGTTTTCGGCCCAAACATTCAATTGAGCGGCATTGTTTTTCTTGACATTCGTAAAGCCTTCGACTCAATTGATCATAATATTCTGCTCCATAAATTAGAAGATCAATTCGGTGTATCGGATATTGAGTTAAGATGGTTTGAGTCTTACTTAAATAATAGGGAGCAAGTTTGTATTGTTAATAATTTAATGTCATCGTCAAAACGGATTGTTTCTGGGGTTCCGCAGGGATCTATTTTAGGTCCACTGTTGTTTTTACTCTATATCAATGACCTCCCCGATTGCCTTCAAAAAACTTCTCCTTATTTATATGCTGACGATACCCAAATTTGCTGCAGCTCTAACAGCTTGATTGAATTAACCGAAAACCTTAATCACGATCTGAGTAGAATCGGTGATTGGCTTTCTAGAAATAAATTACAACACCACCCAACTAAGACCAAAATAATGTTCATTGGCTCTAAACATCATATTAATTCCACAACTTTTGATCATCCAGTGATGTTAAACAACCAACGCATCCCCAGAGTTCACTCTTTCACATGTCTTGGTCTTGATTTAGATGAAAATCTTAACTGGAATTCACATATTCAGGCGATTTGCAAAAAGGTTGGAGCAGGCCTGGGTACTTTGAGACGTATTAAACCCTTTGTTCCAATAACCACCCTTCAAACAATTTATCGAGCTCTGATTCAGCCGTATTTTGATTATTGTTCTCCCATTTGGGGCGTCTGTGATCAAAATTTGAAAAATAAACTCCAAAAATTTCAAAATCGCGCAGCCCGAATCATTACCGGTGCAAGTTATGAGATTAGATCTGCTGATGTTCTTCAATCCCTTGCTTGGGACAACTTAGAGATAAGACGACGGACAACCAAAGCAATATTAATGTTTAAAGTCTTGAAGGATTACGTAGGACCTACGTTGAAAGAATCCTTGATAAGACGCAATCATATGCAAACAAATTATGATCTTAGAAATAGTCATACAGATTTGGCTCTTCCTAAGCCTAAAAGAGAATTCCTAAAAAAGAGTTTTAAATACAGTGGGGCTAAGCTATGGAATAGTCTCTCTACCGATACGAAACTGGCAGAATCATTGCACCTGTTCAAAAACCATTTAAAACTCAACTCTAATACTATATATACTTGAAATAAATTGTAACTCCGTGTAACCATAACATCTGGGGTCACACCAATTTGTAAATAGTCTTTTTTTCCTTATATCTTTTGTAATTTTTAACATTGTAGACGCCCCCCGTGGAAATCAACGCACCGTTGACGGGGCTAGTGTCTTTAAATAAAGTTTTAATACAATAATACAATACAATACATCTCGCTGTGTGACCGCTGAAATCTATTCGCAAAGGCGAAT
>CAKMZG010000307.1:0-1230 GCA_929200335.1 uncultured Alphaproteobacteria bacterium
CACCATAATCTGAAGCTGTTGTCCAGAATGTATCACCATAACCAACAGTGAAACCACCAAGTTGGATCAATGCATGGTCGATTCCAACAGTAGAATCATTATTTACATTGTATGTATATACTGTTTCACCAGCATTGGTAGCACTTGTTATAGGTGTATTTACACCATTATCGCCATCAGCTTGTAGACGGACAAGACCACGCAATGTGCCAAGCTCTGTTTCGCTACGGAAATCAAAGTTCATACGAACGCGGTAATCAAAACCAGCAGTGTGAATTGCATCATCACCATGAGGGTTGCTTGTTTTGAAATCTGCACGAACATAACCATTGATGCTCAAGCAAGTTTCTGTACCAGGGATGAAGAAGTAACCTGCACCATATGTGTCACATACTTTTACGTATTCAACAGCTTCTGGCTCAGGAGCTACGATAGCGTCCGCAGCATTTGCACCAGATACTGCAACTAGTGCAGCAGCAGAACCAAGTAGTAAGCTCTTAATTGTCATTTTGACCTCCAGTCAATTCGAAAAAAATAGGGATCATATGTTAAATTTGTTTGTTTTCAATAAAACAACGTTTAATATTTGATCCAATTGATTAACGGATGAGCACAGAATGCGCCCGTTCCTGAAATTGAACATATTCACCTTTTGGCGCAAAGCAATCTAAAAATGTGAATTTTTGGGTTTCCAGAGGCGTTAGAATTTTATTTGTTGCGTAAATGACACAGTTTTTGTGTTTTTCCCCTTAATTTCGTGAAAAAACGCTATTTTATTAAGCAATTGTTAAGCATATTTTTCACAGTGGTAATGAGAGAAAGCAGCCATATCCCATTATTTTAGGCGTTTAAATGCTATTTTTAGGGGAATCACATGACATTTTCTTTGTCGTCAACTTATCCAATAGGCTATGTGGGAATTCTATATGGAATTTTATATAGGCAGGAGGCGTGATATTTAACTCCTTAATATTATACTATACTTATTATATATATAGAGAGAGAGAGCGTGATGCGTTTGAATGAATTCAAAGCGCGGCTCTAAATTCCTTTGTGGGGGCGAATAGTTCTTGTTTAAGTGAATTTATTAGAATGCTACATGTGCTGGGGTATTTATAAAGGGGAGTTTTATCCTACCAAAGTCTTATAAAATGGTATTTATGTTAAGAAAGATGAGCGAATCGGCAAAAAAAATCAAGAAATGCAAAATAATAGTTGAAACTAATTCTA
>CAKMZG010000307.1:1240-1669 GCA_929200335.1 uncultured Alphaproteobacteria bacterium
AATCAATAGGAACAACCATTGCCGAACCCAATTAGGTCTTATTTCACACGAAAATTCGCAAACTAACGCTTGAATTCTCATTACACCTGCCTTATCCACGGCGGTGGAGAGGTGGCCGAGTGGTCGAAGGCGCTCCCCTGCTAAGGGAGTAGGCGGTGTCGAGCTGTCTCGAGGGTTCGAATCCCTTCCTCTCCGCCATTACTGCGATGTACCTATTTGTTATAATCGCATTAATTTTTATTTGCAGGGATTCTAACCCCACTTTTATCACATTTTATATTATTCTTTAGTACCTGCTTATAAATATACTTATCATTATACATCCATATCTCAATACTCTTTAATACGTTGGATCAGGTTTCTTTTGCCAAAATATGCATGATGGCAATTATAGCCAAGATCATATAAATTGATTATATTATTTTATGA
>CAKMZG010000308.1 GCA_929200335.1 uncultured Alphaproteobacteria bacterium
AAAGATTTTTGTGGTGTCATCAGCTTTTGCGGTTTCATCATGAATTTCAAGCTTAGGTTCGTCTAATTTATCACCACCGCCAACGGCCTCAACCTCCATAGCATCAATGATTAATGGACGTTCAAGTAAAAAGCCAAATTGGGCTTGGTGAGCCTCTTCAAAGGCTGCTTTCATTTTCTCTTCATTGTCAAGGTGAACAGTTAAAGCGCTATCCGTTCCATCATATTTTATGTGACATCTTGTTTCGATCTCAATGTCATTTTTTTGAACACCCTGATCCGTCAATTCTATTGATAAAATTTCTTTAATTGTTTCACGTTCTTGTTGAATTTTTTCATGGCTATCTTCTAAGTTTATCAGCAATGATTTTGTTCTACTTGCGCGGATGTTTGCTAGCCCCATTCCATAGGCGGATAGAATGCCAGAAAATGGGTGAAGGTGAATATTTTCTATTCCTAAAATATCAGCGACAAGGCAGGCGTGCTGCCCCCCAGCACCACCAAAACAACTTAGGGCATAATCACCAACACCATAGCCGCGCTCAACGGATATTTTTTTGATTGCATTGGCCATATTTAAGACCGCAATTTTTAAAAATCCATCAGCAATCTCTTCCTCTGATTTTACAATACCATTTTCATTTTTTAATTGCTCGGCAAGCTGTGAGAATTTTTCTTTAACCATTCCAACATCGAGCGGTTGATCTTGATTTATACCAAAAATTTGGGGGAAGAATTTTGGGTTTAACTTACCCACCATCACATTGGCGTCGGTAACTGTTAAGGGGCCGCCATTACGGTAACAAGCAGGCCCTGGATATGCCCCAGCACTTTCAGGGCCAACAGAAAATCGTCCAGATTGGCAAGTTAATATTGAACCACCGCCAGCAGCTACAGTATGCACATGCATCATTGGAGCGCGAATGCGAACACCTGCGACCTCTGCATCATAGGTGCGTTCCAATTCACCTTGATAGTGTGATACATCTGTTGATGTACCGCCCATATCAAAGCCGATGATTTTTTTAAATCCTGCTAATTCCGCTGTTTTAATTGCACCAATAACACCACCAGCAGGGCCTGATAAAATTGCATCTTTGCCTTGGAATAAATCAGCAGCTGTAAGTCCGCCTGAAGATTGCATGAACATTAGGTGACAGTTTTCATCTTTGTTATCACTGCCTAATTGATCTGCAACTTGGTTGATATAGCGTCGCAAGATTGGGGTAAGATAAGCATCTACTACGGTGGTGTCCCCACGGCCAACCAGTTTAGCTAGGGGAGAAACTTCATGGCTAACAGAGACTTGTGAGAAGCCCATATCTTTGGCTTTTTCTGCCAGTCGTTGTTCATGCTCAGGAAATTTACACGACTGCATGAACACAATTGCAAGGCTATCAAAGTTTTGAGCCTTTGCTTGTTGAAGAACATCATTAATGGCTTGATCATCGAGGGGTAACTCTATTGAGCCATCTGCGCGGATGCGTTCTGGTACCTCAATAACAGACTGGGCTAATTGCTCTGGCAAGATAATTTTTTTCGCAAAGATATCAGGGCGAGCTTGATAGCCAATTCTTAAAGCGTCTTTAAACCCTTTTGTTATTAGAAGGGCTGTTTTTTCGCCTTGGCGCTCCAGAAGTGCATTTGTGGCTACAGTAGTACCC
>CAKMZG010000309.1 GCA_929200335.1 uncultured Alphaproteobacteria bacterium
ATTAACTGGCCAAATTTAGTATGCCACTACATACAGTTCTTGTTCTGTTGAAATAAGGACTGGAGCAGTAATTTCCCAATAAAAAACCTGCCGAAGCAGGTTTGATGGTTAGGCGCTTACCAATGACATGCCTCCCTGAGTGGCTTAATTGCATTTTCCAGACCTTTAATATCAAAAGTCACTGTTAAATCACCAGAGTTGTAAGGCTGCGTTCTAAAAATGACCTTCTCAGCTTTCATTAGCTTCTTAATAAAACTTATTGGCTTGCGTCTAAACAGAGATTTTGAGTCTGCTGAATGTGACCATCTCTCAGCCTTTGCCTTATCTCTGCCTATTCGTGTGTACACTTTGTTGTTGTCTGCGAGATAGTCCTCCCAGTCAACATATAAATCCGTTGTGTTCTTAAGGCACCGAATGTTTAGACTCGCATTTCTACGGGTCGGATAAATTTCCTCTTCAGATCGAGCATAGATCAAGACCATATCAGAATCGTCCATACTGTCTTTCTTTTTGATCACTTTCCACTGCCCCGCTCCCTCTGGCTTTGGGGCTGTCTTTGGCTTTGGTTTGTCTCGCGCTGCCAAAACTGACTTGCTGGCAGCCATGTCATAGCAGGCTAAGCGCTTCAAATCTTCCTTGATGCCCCTGCACTCCTCGCTAGCGGCAACCATTGGAGCTAATGCCAGCATCATTAATAATGACTTTTTCATACTTCAAAATCTCCTTATATAGAGACTGGATATTACAGACTTTTTATTGTTTTGTTAATAGAGCCGCAATGCCATAGCCAACTGTGGTTAGCCATATCAGTTATTAGATCAGATCGCGCCAAAACTACAGAAGCTACTGCAAAGTGATACTATAAATACCCAATTTTTAATACAACCACTTCATAGAAAAATTAAGCTGCATTCCTATATTCAATAGCTGCGAAGCAAAAATACCGGAAAACTTATAACGTGCTGGCCAATTTCAGTTGACCACTACATTGTAGATAGTGGATGTCCCTTTTCTGCTTCGAAAAGGGCTAACGCCTTGCACAGCGGCTTGTAAAAATGGCGGTTGTTTTGCCGTTTTTTGGCAAAACAAGTGACAGTTTTGCATGTCCGTTGCTGCTACTTGTTAGGCATTTCATCTTTGTATAACAGCATATTTTCATTAATTTGGATATCAATTAAACCAGACTCGATCTTTTCCATTTTAAAGTGAAAATCTCGCCCCTTGATAGAAACGCTTCCTTCGATAAACGAAAGCTTTGACCTAAATGGAGTCCCTAGAGCTCTGCGCGGAATATAAATGCGTAAAATCTGCCCAACCAAATCATCTAAATATGAATCTTTATTTAAACCCTCAACAAATAATCCCGTGCCATTATAACTCCAGCTTTTATTTGGGCTACGGCCACCTGGAAATTCTTTAGCTGGTGAAGGTATCATAATATATTGACCTGTTATCGAAATATCACCAACTGAAGCTCTAAGACCTAAGCGACTTGGGGCTTCATATGATGGCGATTTTACGAATGCGGACCCATGCGCCCATCCAGTTAGCTTAAACTGAAAGTCAGAAGGCTGTAAGCGACGACCCTCTTGCTTAATGGACTCAAGCAATGATTGGAGCTTTTCGCTTTCATACCTAGTTTTTTCA
>CAKMZG010000310.1 GCA_929200335.1 uncultured Alphaproteobacteria bacterium
GATAACCGCTTGGTTGGTTTTACCCTTTTTACCCTTATCATCAAATATACGAACATCATCAAAACCTGGGGCATCTTTGGTGTAAGAACTGTCATCAGCAACGGTAAAAGGGATTTCTGAAGAAATACCTTTGCTCTCAATCAACGCACGGCTGTCAATCCAAATCTCAAAGTCATCACGGCCATGACCAGGCGCTGTATGTACAAAACCAGTACCAGCTTCATCAGATACGTGAAAACCCTCTAACATTGGCACTTTGAAACCATAATGCTCATGAAATCCACGAAGCGGGTGCGCTAAGATCATCTCGTTTAACTCAGCAGATGTAACATCACGAAGACGTTTGAAGGTTACCTTGGCTTTTTCAGCACATTCGCCTGCAAGACTATCAGCAAACAGAAGCTTATCGCCGGCTTGAGGGCCAAAATCATTTTCAGCAGATTCTACCTCAAACAGTGCATAAGATACCTTGGCAGAATAACAAACCGCACGGTTAGCTGGAATAGTCCATGGTGTAGTTGTCCAGATCACAACTGAGGCATCTAACAGATCATCAGCCCCTTCAATGATTGGAAATTTTGTCCAGATCGTATCGCTTTCATAGGTGTGGTATTCAATTTCCGCTTCAGCCAATGCGGTACGCTCCACAACTGACCAAAGCACTGGCTTTGAACCACGATATAATTGCCCTGTGGTTGCAAATTTTAGCAATTCTTTGGCAATTATAGACTCTGATTTATAATTCATCGTCAAATAAGGGCTTTTAAAATCACCAATAACCCCAAGACGTTTAAATTCTTCTGATTGAATGTCTACCCAGTTTTTTGCAAAATCACGGCATTCTTTACGAAATTCATTAATCGGCACATCGTCTTTATTTTTACCCTTAGCGCGATATTGTTCCTCGATTTTCCACTCAATTGGAAGGCCATGACAATCCCAACCCGGCACATAATTCGCATCACGTCCACGCATTTGGAACGAACGGTTAATGATGTCTTTCAAGGTTTTATTCAACGCATGACCAATATGCAGATTGCCATTGGCATAGGGTGGACCATCATGAAGGATGTATTTTTCACGTCCTTTTGACTGTTCACGCAACGTTTTATATAGGTCTAATTTTTCCCATTTAGCAACGATTTCCGGCTCTTTTTTTGGCAAGCCTGCACGCATCGGGAAATCAGTTTTTGGTAAATTTAGCGTTGTTGAATAATCACGGCCTTCTTGGCCATCAGTTTGTTTTTCAGACATATATATTGATCTCTTGATTTACTCTCAAATGGAGGTTTTGGAATTTTTAAATTGACCTGAAACGGCAAGGTGCATCAGGCAAGACAGGATCGTCCCGGACTTTGACCTATTTGCGGTTCAAAGCCGGGCTAATAATTCGAATAATTATTATGTCTATCAATAAATGTGTATTTTTCATGCCATGCTTTTAACAGCACTCATTAAAATAATAAAGGGCTTTGTTAATCTAAAGAGGTTAAGGGCGGTTTTCCCCTCAATTATCCAAATTCATAAAGTTTGCAATGGCCTAATTAAATACCATAGACAAAGCGTTATAAATTGATTATATATATATTTTATGACCTATTCTACGCATTATCGCAATA
>CAKMZG010000311.1 GCA_929200335.1 uncultured Alphaproteobacteria bacterium
GACTGGTGCTGATCAGCATATTTTTGAATGGTTTACGGGCAAGCGTGACTTGCCAGAAGAGGTTGATCGAAAAACCTTCCAAGACATCCAAGAATTTCATGAAGAAAACCCAAGAGCTGGCCAGACGGTTGGTCTAAAAATTCCATCAAGTCTCATATAAAGTATCCTTAATATAATATGTCCTTAAAATTTGCTGAAAAACTAAGTCGATTAGAAGCCCTATATACGGCTCATCCCAAAGCTGATTTAACATCCGTGCCTGATGGCTTTGAGGCTATGGTGTTGGGGCGAATTTTGGAGTTACAATTAAACCAAGACGGTTCTCAAGGCCAGCTTATTTGTTTTGTGGCGCGTGATGGTGCAAGGCTTTCCGATGTGGAGGCGGCACTAGCTTTCTTTACCCCACCAAGTCTTTCACAAAAGGCAGAGATTTTAAAATTACCAGCTTGGGATTGTCTGCCTTATGATCGTGTATCGCCAAGCCAAGGGGTGACGGCTGATCGTCTTTCCTGCCTTGCTCAGCTTGCTGGACGAAATGAGAATTCTGCACCTGCTATTTTGCTCACCACGCCAAGCGCATTATTACAGCGCTTGCCGCCCAAAGACGTCATGGCAAAACAAATGCTAATGTTGAAATCTGGGCAAATTAAGCCCATGGACGACATTACAACTTGGCTGAATAATAATGGTTTTGAACGTGTATCCACCGTGCGAGATAAGGGTGAATATGCGGTGCGCGGTGGTATTTTAGACCTCTTTGCACCTAGCAATGAGATGCCATTACGGCTGGATTTTTTTGGTGATACATTAGAGAGTATCCGTAGCTTTGATTTAGAAAGCCAGCGCAGTTTAGAAACCGTGAAGCAATTAAACCTCAGTCCCATGAGTGAGGTGGCTTTAAATGCCGATAGCATTGCAGCCTTTCGCACAAAATACCGAGCTGAATTTGGCGCAGCTAAGCGCGAAGATGTTTTGTATCAAGCCATCACTGAAGGCCGCCGCTATGCAGGGTTAGAGCATTGGATGCCATTGTTTTATGATCACATGGATAGCCTATTTGATTATATGGGCAATGCGCCTGTGATTTTTGATCACCATTGCCGCCGTGCTATGAATGAGCGCTTTGAGCAAATCGAAGATCACTATCAAGCCCGTGTTCGTGCATTGGATGATAAATTGGAAGGTGATGGCGCAGCACCATATCATCCCGTTCAGCCAAAGGCACTTTATCTTAACCTTGAAGAGGTTGAGGCTGGCACCGCTGGCACCATTGCCGCTCATATTTCACCTTTTGAAGAGGCGGAAGTGCCCGGTAAATGGATGCTGTCACTAGAGGCTAAACAAGGTAAGAATTTTGCCAGTGAGCGCGCAGCCGCCAATATTAATATTTTTGAAGCGCTTATTTCTCATATGGCCGATTTGCGCGGTGAGGGAAAACAGGTGCTTTTAACCTCATGGTCTGAGGGCGCGCTTGATCGCCTCATTCAAGTTTTAAAAGAACATGGGCTTGAACGCTATCAGCGTATTCATACTTTGAAAGAATTAGAAGCCCTGCCAAAAGGCATGGTTGGCATGGCAGTTGTTGCCCTTGAGCAAGGTTTTGTCACGGATAAATTGGC